>NZ_JBFNFI010000006.1:0-90721 GCF_046035495.1 Helcococcus sp. KG196 | reverse complement strand
GCAAGTGTAGCCCCATCAAAATGAGTAAGTGGAAAAAAGAAGGGGCTACTCTGTAAAAATATAGATAAAAATAGCCCCATCAAAATAAGTAAGTAGAAAAAAGAAGGGGGCGAGTTTAAGAAATGTTGTAGAAGATTGCCCTAGCAAATATAAAAAATTAATAAAAGTAGGGCTATTAATAAACTTTAATGAGAGAGATATCTAAAACCTAAAATTTTATATAAATATTAAAATAATGTAACAATAATGACATTTTAAAATTTTAAAAATATGAGATAATAGACATATAAATTGTTTGGAGGTATAAAATGAAGCAATTAAAAACATTCTTAAAAAATGAAATTTTAAGATTTGAAAAAATACAAAGGATATTAAATAAACAAAAATATCCTGATGTTGATGGAATGGTATGTATTAAGAAAAAAGCTAAAAAGATTGAATATTACCATAAATTTAAAAATCATGAGACTTTAAAATTTGAACAAAAATACATTAAAAAGTCAGAAATCAAACTCGCTCAAAGTCTAGCACAAAAATCATATAATAAAAAAATTAAAAATATAGTTAAGAAGATTCTTCCATTGATGAAGAAAATGTATGAATATTTTGATGAAAATTTAATCGATGATGTGTATGATCAATATTCCGATGAGAGGAAAAATTTGGTAATGCCAATGTTTGAGACTAAAGGGCAATATTCGGAAATATGGATAAATCAGCCATATCAGGGAAAAGGATTTGATTCGAGAAGTAATGAAATTTTTACAAATAAAGGTAATCGTGTTAGATCTAAAACTGAAAAGATTTTGGCTGATAAATTTGAAAATTTAGATATTCCATACAAGTACGAATGCCCATTATCTCTAGGAGAAAGAGTAATTTATCCGGACTTTACATTTTTAGATCCTCATACCTGTGAAGAAATTTATTGGGAACATTTTGGAATGATGGACAATCCGCAATATGCAGAAAATGCAATAAAAAAGATAGAATCATATAGTATGAATGGCTTAAAGTTGATATGTACATTTGAAACAGGAAATAGGGCACCTAATAATCAATATGTAGATTGGTTGATTAATCAACATTTATTAGGATAAAATGGATTTCAAAGATGTACATGAAAAAATCCCACCCTAAAGCACAAATCTTCAATAAATCGAATTTTACCAATTTATTTCTGAACACACAAAAGGGAGGAATCATAATTTTTTATTCTAACAAATAATCTCTAAATCACATAAAATTTTGGAATTATCAGTTTTTAATCAATACTATTTTAATATTTTACCAAACAATCATCATTTCCTGATTCTACAACATTCTTTGCAGAATTTAATGCACCTTGTACTAGGTTTTCAACTGCTGTTTCTGAGAAGTAAGCTGTGTGAGGTGTGAATATTACATCATCTCTCTTGATTAATTCTTTCAATACTTCATCATCAATATCACCTTCTTTTGAAAAATCTTTAGTGATGAATTTGGATTCATTTTCGTAAACATCTAAACCGGCACCTAAAAGTTTTCCACTATCTAAAGCTCTTAATACAGCTTTTGTATCAACAAGATTTCCCCTACCTGAATTTAAGATGATTGCTCCATCAGGCATTTTTGAAATTAATTCATCATTGATTACATGAGTATATTCTGGTAGACCTGGTAAGTGTAAGCTTAAGATGTCTGATTGAGAAGCTAATTTTTCAATTGAATCAACATAAGTTAAAACTTCTTTTGCAGCATCATTTGGATATAGGTCATAACCAATAACTTTAGCGCCTAAGCCTTTGAAGAGTCTTGCAGCTTGAGTACCGATTCTACCTGTGCCGATTATACCAACTGTTAATGTTCTGATTTCTCTACAAATTAAATCTGAAGCCCATGTAAAATTGTATTTTTCAACATTTTTTCTGATTTTTGCTGTATTTCTTGAAATTTGTAAAGCAGCACAAACTGTGTGTTCTGCGATAGCGTTTGGAGAATATGAAGGAACATTTGTAAGTTTCATTCCTAATTTTTTTAATAATGCTTTGTTGTACATGTCAAAACCGGCAGATCTTGTTGAAAGAACTTTAACACCTTGTTCTTTAGCGAATTTGTAAACTTCATCATCAATCTCCTTGATTTGTGAAATTATAATAGCATCTTTACCTATTAGCATATCTTTTGTTTCTAAAGATAAGTCTTTATCAGTAACTTCTAGATTGATTTCTGGATTTTGAGCTTTCCATTGTTCAACGGCTTTTTTTTCTACATCTTTTAAGTTAAAATACACTAAATTCATATATTCCTCCTATTTATTTGCTTCATAAATGAATATATCTCTGCTATATAATTTTAATACTTTTGTACAAATTATTTCGATTATATATGCTGAAACAAATGTAATTACAAAATATGAAACGAAAATTAAAATTACATTTAATAATGCTGAACCACCTTGCATTAAAGAATATGCGTTGATTGGTCCGACAAGTCCTGAGAATCCGAAACCGGCTGAAGCGGTTGTACCTTGAATGTTAAATACATATGTTACAATACCGGCAACAATTGCGTTTAAGATTAAAGGAATATTCATAACTGGGTATTTTAACCAGTTAGGCATGTACATTTTCATTGAGCCTAAGAATACTGAGAATGGTATACCTATTTTGTTTACATACATTGCACCAACGATTAATGTCATGGCAGCTGAAGCGATACCCATGTTTGCTGCACCGGAAGCCAATCCTTGTAATCCAACAGCATAAGCTATAGCAACTGTTGAAATTGGTGAAACAATAATTATTGCAAATGAAATTGATAGTAAAATACTCATCAATAGTGGTTGTAATTCAGTGAAGTTTTTGATTATAGCACCAATACCTGTTGTGATTTGTTTTACATATGGTAATAATAGTGTCCCGATTGTACCTGCAACAAGTACTACAATTAGTGGAGCAACAATCATAGTTAAACTACCTAATTTACCTCTGATTAAGCTCATTACATAAACTGCGATAGAAGCTGTAATCATTGTATTTATAAGATCACCAATACCTACTGCTACTAAAGCTCCCTCTTTTAAGTTAATAATCCCCGAACCAATCATTGCAGACACACCTAATAGTGCTGTTTCAATTGGGTTCATTTTAAATTGAAATGCGATAAACACACCAACTAATGTAGGGGTAGCTGCTTGAGAAATTAATAAAATTGTATGTATCATCTTGAAAATTGGATGAGATGGTGCTAAAGCTTTAAAAATTTCTCCTAAGATAGCATTTGGTATAAGTCCAACAACGATTCCCATGGCTGTGCCGTTTAAGATTTTCATTAGAAAACCTTTAAGTTCGATTTTGTTTTCCATAATTTCCTCCTTTGTTTATTAAAAATAATTTTATATTTTATGTTTTCTAAATTCAAATATTTAGTTGTTCTACTTATATGATTATATAAGTAATTAGATAAGTGCTGAAAATAAAGTTTTTATATTTTGAAATGGTAATCTTAAATATAAAAATAGACACGAAATACAGTTTTGAATTAACAGAAAATTGGAGGATTTGTGTTAAAGCTCATTTCGTGTCTGAAAATATTATACAATAATATTTTTGTAAAATAAAGGGGGAATAGCAGAAAAATAGCAAATTTTGACAGATATTTTATATTTTTTTGCAGTTTTGTTAAATTTAAGATAGATTATTTTTAATATTGTTTTTCGGCTCCTTCTAACTGTGTATTTTTTACTGTCTAAGGTATTTATAAATTTTATATTTAGGACATCTACTTAGTTTATTTGTTAAGCTATTATAGAAAAACTAGAAAAAATGAAAACATTTTCTAAAATTTTCTAAAAAATGTTATAAAACGAATTTTCAACCAAAATCATGAAATGGATTGCATTAAATAAATTTAAATTATATCATACATGTGAAATATATTATAAATTGGAGGAGTTATGAAACAAATTTCAAAAAGAGTAATAAGTTTTGTATTAGCGTTTGTTATGGTTGTAGGCTTATTACCTGTAAGTAGGACATCGGTTGCTAAGGCTGAGGGGGAGGAAGTAACTACTAAATCTGAAGGAAGAAAAGCAACTGAGGAATGGCTTAAAAAACATACACCTATAAATGGTGGTTATTATAGGGTGTGGAGTGATGAGGCAAACCCTGATGCTAAAGAACATAAAAATGCTCAAACAAGAATGGGTGATATACCTAAAGAAGTAGATTTGGTGCTAGCATTTTATGATAATGAAATGGCTAGAGTGCCTGAAAAAGTTATGAAGAAATATGTTGATGAGTTACATAAAAAAGGACAAAAGGTAGTAGGCTCTATATTTGTTCATTTGTTGTATGATGATATTAAATATAACAAAAATTTAGAAGAAGAAATTCAAGAAAAATATGGTAATACAGAATATTTGAAAAAAGATGGGGATAGAAGTGTTTTAAGGTTTTCTAATGACGATAAAGGACATCAAGCTAGAGCTGAATTTATATTACATTACTATATGAATAAATATAATTTTGATGGTTTAGATATTGATATGGAGAAAACCAAAGCTGAATTCAATGGTAAAGAAGATCAATATAATAAAGTTTTAGATTTATTATCTAAAAAAGTAGGACCAAAAAGTAATACTGATAAATTATTGATATATGATACAACATATTCAGCTTTTCATCCTGCGTTTGAAAGTCATAAGGATAAATTTGATTTAGTTTTGATTCAATTGTATGGTGGGAGAAGTGAGTATAAAAATACTGAACATTATGTTAATTCTCAGAAAGAAGCAGTGGGAATTCAAAGACTTCAGGATTTTGAAGATAATAAGGAAATGACTTTATTTGATACATTTAAATCTTTAGTTGGATCTGAAAAAATAATGATTGGATTTTCTTATTATGAAGAAAACTCTCATACTACTAAAATATTAACCCCACCTTTATATGACAATAATAGATGGTATGATATTCCAACAACAGATGGAAAAGTTGAAAAAATAATAAAAGATGAAAAAGACAAAGGAGTCTTTGAAGATGGTAAATTTGCTGATTCAAGAGCTGCTAGATATGCAAAATGGCAACCAAAAGATTCCTTAAAAGCAGGGGTGTTTTCATATGCTATTGAGAGAGACGGAGTACCTCATCCTACAAAGGATGATGCTATAAAAGCTTATAATGAATATAGTAAAAATAAAAAAAATAATGATGAAATAGATATAGATAAATGGGTAGAAAATAAAAGACCTGGAAAGAGTGATTCCGATGATTTAGCTCCAACAGATTATGAATACTCAAAAGAGTTAAAAGAAATATTAAATGAAAACAATGATTATGATATAATCGATGAAGAAGATTTTCCTGATGAAAATCTAAGAAAACAAGTTATTTCACAAATTGGTGAATACAAAGGTATGATACCAAGATATAATAAAGAATTAATTTTAGACGATTCTGAAATTAAGGATTTAACAGGGTTAGAAAAATTAGTTAATTTAAATAAATTAACATTAAAAAATTTAGATAAAGTAACTAGCTTAACTCCTGAAAACTTACCGGAAGGTATACGAAAAGAAAGACCTCATACACAATATAAAAAATCAGACGGTAAGTTAGTTTTAGAAAATTTAAGCGGATTAAAAGAATTAAACTTAAGAGGTTTGCATTTAGAAGAGTTAGAAATTATAAATCCTGAAAACCTTAAATCATTAGAAAAATTAGATATATCAGATAATAATTTAGACTTATCGCCGGGTTCAAATAATAGAAAAGTATTTGATGCATTGGTAAAAAATATAAATAATAAAGAAAATGTTAAATTTGACGGACAAGAACCATTCTGGTACTATCCAGAAACATTCTCACCATCATTTGTAAGATTAGAAAAAAATAAATCTTATGATATTGAAAAAGAAGTATTAAAAGGTCAAGTAACATCTCAAGGTTATTATGTAACTGAAGATAAATTTAATGAATACACTTCACGTACAATAGATGGTAAGTCATTTTTGAAAGAGGGGTATACTGTAAAACCTTTAGATTATAGTAAATTTACTATCAAAACAACAAATAGTACTTTAGATCCGGTAGAGAAAAATATAGTAAAAACATATACGGATGAAACATTTATATCAACAATTACAAATGGAGAAGGAAAAGAAGTTCATAAATTGAAGATTGTTGTTGGTGAAGAGAAAGATGTATTGTTCCAAGTTAAACCTGATATAAAAAAAATATATGATTCTACAGCTAGAGATGCTTTTACTTCTGTAGGCTCAAAAATATTTGATGGTAAATTAGATAGTGGGAACCAATTTATCGCTTTTAATGCACCAAAACAAGAAAATGATATGTTCATAGTTTTTGAAGTAGATGGAAATATAAAATTGAATACCTGGGAATTAATTCAGGTTACAAAGGTGGAAGCTTTTAGAAAAAAAGCAAATGTAATTGCTTCATTGGAATATTTGGATGATAAAGATTTTGTATTAGAAGAAAGTCTTTCATATTATGAAAAAATAGAAAAATTAAAATCAAAAAAATGGGAAACTGTTGATACTATAAAAGATGGAACAAAAGATATTTATAAGGGAAAATTCGCATCAACTTCAAGCAGATATTGGAGAGTTAATGTTAAGTCAACTTTAGGAGATGCACCTATTATCCCAGAAGTAAAACTATTCGGTACAAAACTAGATAAATCTCCATTGGAAAATGCAATTAAAGATGCTAAAGAATATTTAGAAAACAAAAAGGGAAATCAAATACCATATGCTCAAGAAGGGCTTGATAAGTTAAGAGAAGTTGTTGAAGATGCTGAAAGAACACTAAAAACAGAAAAATTAACAAAAGAGTTGATTAATTCTAATGCAAACAAAATTTCACAAGCTATTGCAACTTTGACATTAGATAATACCGAAGTAAAAGTTGAAGAAAATATAACTAAAGAAAACTTAAATAAAAAACTTAATGAATTACTTGGAAAAGCTAATAAAATTGATAGTTCAAAATTAAGTGAATCTGTAAAGAGTAAATTGACTGCTGATGTTTCTAATGTTGAATTGTTAATGGAAAATGAAGAAGTAACAGTGAATGCTTTATCAAAATCAGCTGATGAGTTGGAAAAATCGGTTAATGCTGCATTAAAAGAAATTGAACAACAAAAAACTAAAGAAAAAGAAGAAAAAACTTCTGATTCAAAAAAATCTGAAAAACCAAAAAGTAAGTCAACTTCTAAAAAAATTATTTCATTTTTTAAGGATATAAACAAGAAACTTGGAAATATCGTTAAAGGATTTATTCGAGGTTTTATATCCACAATACAAGCGTGGTTTTAGACTATAATATACGCTAAAAACTGCTGTACAGCATAGATTGCTATATAGCAGTTTTTTATTTTAAATCATTTACACTATTTATAATTATTAACAATTTTATCGCAAAATTGTAGAACTATACATAAAAATTAGAAAAGTATTTTTTTATGTAGGTGTTAGAATGTTAATGGAGGGTTTTGTGTAAGTTCATTTCTTATGCAAAATAAAAAAACTCAGGTAAAATCAAAAAACTTACCTGAGTTTTTTTAGACATGAAATAAATTATATTTTGACTGAAATATTTTAATTGAAATTGGAGGATTTCATGTTTAGTTCACTTCAGCCCAACACAATTATATCATAGTTTTTGTTTAAAATAAAGATAATAAGCTAATTTTAGATGATTTATTTCGTTTTAAAATTTATATTTTATAAATTTAGAAATTTTTTTAATAATTTCTAGAAAATCATTTGGATTTAAAGTTTCTTGGATGAAAATCCAGTTAGGGACTTTATTATTTACAGGTATAAAATCAGCTATTACTAAATCAAAATCATCAAAGTTTATATTATCTATTTCTAAAGAGTTGCCATCAAAAAGTACCGTATTAAAAAAGCATTTAAATATCATGTCTAATTGAACTTTAATATTACTTGCATGAACGGAGTTGAATCTACTTATAATTAGTACATTTAATTTATCGGATAAATTATACATCTGAGAGATTAGTCCTTTCCATGTTGATACTGCAACATATGTCAAATGCTCTACTTCATTTTTTTTAATACTTCCTTTTAGTGAAGTTAAATAATTACTTAAATAAGTTTTTATATCGGTTACTAACTCCGGAAATTGTTTATAGATTTGATCAATATACATTTTTCTTCTGTTATATATAACACAATTTGATTTTATATCACTATTATATAATACCGCTGAATTGTGGACACTTATAATTAAATTTTCAATGTTATTTAATTGTAAATTATATTTGTTTTTAATGGAAAATGTGTCAGAAAAACCTCTATGTAGGGATATAGCTATATTTGGACTATAATCAGCTTTGTCAGTAAATTCCTTAAATGTATGTACAAGATCGACATGTACATAATTATAAAATATGTTTATTAGATTATTTTCTGTTAAAGGTATATAGAAAGTTCTAAAAATATTTTGTAAAATGTTTGATTTAAGTAAATTCTTAATTATATCATAGTTTATTTTATTTGTTTCCATTTGAGAAATTACAGGGAAATTTAATTTTGTTCTATGTAAATTTACAGCACATGTCCAAGACATTATTTCTAAATATGAGTACTCAAATTTATTAATATTATTAATTTTGAAATATTCAGTAATAGCTTTTTTTATAGTATTTTTGTTTATGTTGATAAATGGCCATTCATCAATAGCATATTTTTCCTTAAATAATTGAGTGAAAAAGGATCTAATATTCTTTTCGCTTCCTATAAATTTTAGGGATTTTTTATCTAACCTAAAGTTATATTTATTTGTTGCGGCGGTGTTAAATTTATCTATCATTCTGTATATAGTTGAAATGCTTGTGAACTGATTTTCTGCTAAAGAATCAATACTGTTGAATTTATAAAAGAATAATGCTTCAATCATGTTAAAGATATTTGAATTATTTATAATAGTTCTAAAAAAAGTTTCAATGCAAGAATCATTGTTGTAAATTATAGAAATTATATTGTTTGAAGTTTTTATCTTTAATATATCCGGATAGTTTGAATTTAAATATTCGATATCTGATTTTAATACAGAATCTGTTACTTCTAAAATCCTTATAAGATGCTCCTGGCTAATTGAGTTTGAATTAATGTGCAGATGTTTAATAATATCTGTGTGTCTTATAGTACGCTTACCTAAAAGTCTAATCATAATCACCTCTTCAAAAAGTTAGTTCTTAAAATAAAAAAATGAAATTAAAATAGTAAAAAAATAGAATTGTGTATTTTTTGTAATTCTAAATAAAATTATACCTAATTTTTAGGAAAATTTAAAGTTAATTGTAATGATTTTTAACATTAAATTGTAACATATTTTTTTTATTTAATAAATATGGTTATATTAGAATTATGGAAAAATTGTGATTAATTGTCATATTTATAGATATTTTCATATTTGTATAATTTAAGATATGAAATACATTATGCATTATTAATGAAAAAATATTAACATTTTTTTAATTTTTTAAATCAATGAAAACACCGATGATTAACGATATTTTGTCAAAATGATAAATTTAAATAAGGGAAAATGAAATGAATTTTTAAACTATATATGATAGTCTTTAGCTAATATATATTTGAAGTGTAAATGTGAAATAAATATATATTAGTTATTATAATATTGGAAGATAGTATATTAAATAATTTAGAGTTAAGGGGAGAAAATGAAAAATAGATTTAATAAAATATTTTCAATTTTTTTAGGGGTTTCCATATTATTTCAAACATGTGCAACACCGGTAATGGCGTTTCAAAATAATAATCCAAATTCCTTAAAAATAATAAACAATGAAAATACCAAGCAAGAAAATAAGCAATCTAAAACTATTATTGGAACAAATGACTTGAATTCAAGTAGTAAAACCAATAGTTTATATAATGTTGATATTAATAACTTAGGGAGTAAAAACTTAACGTCAAAACAAATAGAAGCAGCAAAAGCTCTATCGCCGGGACAAAGTTTGATTTTTAAGTATCCTAAGATTAATTATGAAGTAGGTGAAAGATTAGATTTATCTTCTATAGAAATTTTAATAAAAAATTTTAATAACGAAATAAGATTATTAAAATATGATGATATATCAAAAAATGAAAAAATAGACATAAATCTTAAACACGGCGATATTATTTATGAAAATTATTATAATTCTTTATTTAATGAAAAGTTTTTAGAAAAAGAAACGAATCATACAAAAAAATCAATCATACAATATTTAGAAAAAAATAAAATTAATCCTTATACCCATTCAATAGCTATTAAAATTCCTAATTTTAGCCCAATAAACATTAAATTAAATATTAAGGATAGCAATTTAAATTTAAGTCCTTTAGAGCTTTTTAGAGCATTAAAAATGAAAAATTCTTCAATGATTTTGTTAGAGGCAGATAAACTTGCATATAAGGTTGATGAAGAAATTAATTTAGAAAAATTTAAATTTTTAGTAAAAAAAGAAACCGGTTTCTTGAATATTATTAATGGAAAAGATATAAAGAGTGAGTCAATAAATGTTGATTTAACAAAAATTGACAAAGATAAAAAGAATTTTGCTAAAGACAAAAATTCTCCTTATATATACACATATATTACTTTATCAAAAAAAGGATTTAAAAATTTATATATCCCAATTACATTAATTAGAAATGATATAGAAAAAAATCAAATCAATAACAAAAATTTTGATATTTTGTCATGGGGATTAAATTTAGATAAAAGTAATTCTATATACACATTAACTTTAGATGTAAAAAATTTATCAGATGTAAAGGAAGCAAAATTTAAATTTTTAAATTCAATTACAAAAACAGCTCAAAATATAAAAATTGATAGAATAGTAAAAACAAATGGCTTTGAGGAAGAAGATATAACTCTTACGAACCCGCTATACAGGGATGAGGATAATATAGAAGATTACAAAGATTTTTCTTCGAAAAAAATGAAGGAAAAACTTGAAAAGCTAGAAGTGAAAAATCCTGTAAAACTTTCCAATTCATTGGAAACGGGGTATAAATACGTATTTTTTATAAAAAAGGATGCAGAAAATAAAAATAATCTTTTATTAGATTTTGAAGCTAAAACAAATGATGAAAAACCATTAAAAAAAGAAGTTGAAATAGCAGCTAAAGATCCTAAAGTAGCTAATATATTAAATAAATTTATCGCATTAAAAGATTCAGAAAACACTCCCAAGGCTGAAGAAAAAGCTAAAGTATACGGGAAGTTTACGATTAAAAAGACTGATGAGAAAGACAATCCTCTAAAAGATGCAGAATTTAGGCTTTCAAGAAGAACGGAAAATGTAAAAAAAGAAGATTTATCTCCGGAAAATTTTGAGCCAGTAACAAAAAGAAGTGGCGAGGATGGAAAGCTAGAATTTGATAAATTAGAACCAGGAATATATACATTAGAAGAAGTTAAGGCACTTTATGGGTATCAAGAATTAAAATATAAATATGTGGTAATAGTTCAAGAATATGGGGATACATTTGTAGTAAAAGAAGATATTTATAATTCTAAAGACTATCCCGTACATGGTGAAATTCAAAGTTTAGACGGGAAAATTAAAGTTACGGATTTTAAAATTGAAATTAAAAAAAATTCATCTCAATATTCGGATTCTAATATTATTGATCCAAGAAATGCTGAACATTTTATAATGAAAACACAATTAGAAATGCCCTCAAAAGTAAGAGCAGGAGATACTTTTACTTTGAAGCTTGATAAAAGGTTAGATATGAAGGGGATTTCACTAGTAGATAAATTTCAGAAGGATTTTATATATAGAGATAAAGTTGTAGCGAAGCATATTAAGACTGAATTCAATAATGAGCAATATACCTTTATATACCAAATGACTAATTTAGCTAATAATTTTACAAATATAAAATTATCAATGGAACGACCATTATTTATAAATGCTAATAAAGTGTTAAATGATGATACTATTAATGATGCAAAAATTAAAATAGGTGGTGTAGAAAAATCTATATTTCCGTTTATAGTAAGGTATAGTAAGACAGTAAAAGAATTAAATTATTATTGGAATTATGATTATACAGGATTAAAGTTTTATTATGATAAAAAAAATAATAATATAGTTTCGTATATTTACGCATACAGCAATCACGTAAATAGCTTAAAAATATCAACTGAAAATATGAATACAAAAAATGCATTTGTAGAAGTATATAAGGTTACTAATTCGAAACATGTAGGAGATAATGGACTTCCAAAAAGTTATGGCCCGGAAGGAATGAATTTTGAAAATAAAATCAATACTAATAGTATAAATTATGAAAATAAAATAGAAATAACAAATTTACCTGAAAATAATATGGCTTATATTATAAAAGTTAGTAATGTGAAAATAATTAACGATGAAATTGATTCATCCATAACGTCTAATATCGGAAATGTTTCTTATATTGCAAAAAAACAAAAAGTAACTGGTTCTGGTGGAGCAGAAGGAAAAGATAATCCTTTAGATCCTATATTATCTACAGTAAAGGTTCAAAATATATCACTTGGTAAATTTGATATTTTAAAGAAATCAAATAGCCTTAATGGTGATATATTCTTAAAAAATGCAGAATTTACTCTTTTTAGGGATGATAAAGCTACAAAACCTCTAAAGATAATCAAAGACTTACAAGGGAAAATAACAGTTATAGGAGATTCTACACAGGGAACACAAGATTATAAAGTTACGTCAGATGATAAAGGAATAGCCAGTTTTGTAAATCTCCCATCAGGAACGTATTATTTAAAAGAGACGAGAGCACCAAAAGGATATTTCTTAAATCCTGATGCTATATGGAGGGTTATAGTTCAAAATGATGGTAAAGTCAAGATTAGTGAATTAAATAATATTGATAAAAATCTTTATAAGATAGTTGATGATGGGGAAAATATTGTAAAAATTGAAATTGTAAATAAAATTGTGGTTTATCCTGCTACAGGTGGAATTGGAACAAGAATATTTACATTCATAGGTCTAAGTTTAATGTCAATAGCATATATTGAATTAAAAAGAAATAAAAAATATATAAAAAAGGGAGAATAATAATGAAAAAAAGAATTATATCAGCATTTATGGCTTTTATCATGGTATTTACTCTGGCAGTTCCGGGCATTGTCGGAGCTGCTGAAGTTGAAGCACCTGTAAAAGTTGAAGAGAATCAATTTACAGGAGAAATAAAAGATGAAAATTTATCTGATAAACCAGAAAAAGAAACAACGGTTATAATCCATAAATTACAAGCGAAAAAATATAATGAAGGAGTTCCAGTAAAACATAATGGTGGAGAATTATCTAAAGACCAATTAAAGTTATTAGGAACAGATATTGAAGAATTAGATGGAGTTGAATTTAACATATATAAAATTAAAGACGAATACTTGTATAATTTAATAACAAAAAATCCTAGTGATTACAATACTGTCAAAAAAATGAAAGATTTAGTTACAAAAAATGCTGTAAACTCTGATAAACAAGTTGAACTTTTAGATCTAAATGTTGTAACATCAAACAAAAGTGGAGCAACAGTTAAATTAGAACAAGGTTATTATTGGATAATAGAAGCTCAAAAACCTGCAGATGTAGTTGAAGAAATAGCATTGCCATTTTCTCTAATTTTACCTTTATCTACTGAAAAAGATGGAAAAACCAAGTTTTTTAAGACTATGAATGTTTATCCTAAAAATGTAGTTAAAAAACCAGAAATAGATAAAAATTTTGCAAAAGAAAATGAACTAAAAGATTTACAATTAAAAGACCGCTTATCAGCTAAAGAAGGTGCAAAATTAGATAATTACTCAAAAGAAAAAGCTAGAGTTAGTGCTGAAATAAGTAAAGAAATTCCCTATGAAGTAATTACTAAGGTTCCAAAAGGGGCAAGTTATAGAAAATTTGTATTAAAAGATATTATGACAAACGGTTTAACATTTAATAAAAATGTTAAAATTATGTTGGATAACAATGAATTGGAAAGTTCATGGTATACTAAAGAAGAAGATAGTAGAGGATTTGAGGTTAAATTTACAGAGAAAGGCTTAACGGAATTATCTAAATTATCTAAACAAAAGGATGTTATATTCACATTAAAATATTCAGCAAATGTTAATGGTAATGCTATAGTAGATAATCCGGAAAAAAATGATATTAGCCTAGAGTATGGAAATACACCAAATAAAGAATTTGGACCAAAAACAGAAGTTAAACCTAAAGATAAAGAACTTATTGTATCTAAAACATGGTATAATGGTAAGACTCCTAAAGATTCTCCAGATAATGTTAAAGTTGTATACTCACTATATAAACAAGATAAACAAGTTGTAGCAGTAACATTAGATAAAAATACAAAAGGGACATTTGATTTAGGTAATGGTATTTTATTTGAAGCACAAGGTAAATTTAATGGTAAATTTATTGGATTAGATGAAAATGAAAAGTGGAAACTTTTTGAAAGAGTATCAGGATATGATGGATTTATTACATCAACAGAAAATGGAAAAGCTGACATTAAAAACATAAAAGATATTGATAATCCTACTCCATTAAAGCCAACAAGTCCAGAAGTTGTAGTTGGAGGAAAGAAATTTGTAAAAACAAATGATTCTACAGCAGAAAATTCAGAGAGACTTTTAGGAGCTACATTTATTGTGAAAAAAGGAGAAGTTTTCTTAGCGGTAGAAGATAACACAAAATCATCGGAAAAACAAACAGCTTTAACTAAGGCGAAGTCTGATTTAGAAAATAGATTAAAAACTTATAATGATATGAATGTCGAAAAGCAAAAGTCAAAAGAAGGTATTGAACTAAAAAAAGAAATAGACCAAGCACAAGAGGTGTTCAATAAAGCGTTCAAAAATGCATCAATAAGATATACTTGGGTGAGTGATCAAACTAAAGCAACTACTTTTGTATCAGATTCACAAGGTAGATTTGAAGTAAATGGATTAGAATACGGTGAATATGAATTAGTAGAGACAATTGCACCAAAAGGATATGCAAAATTAACATCAAATATTAAATTTGAAGTTAAGGCTGGATCATCAACTATAGGAAATATTAATTACAAAGTTGAATCAAAAGGATTTAACGCTCAACAAATCAAAAACAAAAAAATCTCTATCCCACAAACTGGTGGTATTGGTACAGTCATCTTTACAGTAGCTGGTTTAATCATCATGGGTGCAGCGATTTACGCATTGAAGAAAAATAATCAAGAAGTAGATGCTTAATAAAAACTAGATAAGATATTGAGCCATACATGGTATGGCTCGGTAGCTATCTTGTATTTGATATTTAGTAAAGGAGTTTTAATAAATATCAAATATAAGATGAAAAAAGGAGAAAAAAATGCTTAAAAATAAATTTAAATATATAAGAAATATAGTGGCATTCATACTGATTTTAGTGTTTGCTTTTAACTATAATAACGCACTTGCGGATAGTGTTTTGTTGGAAATCCATGTTGGAAATGATAATGATGTAAGAAATATTCTTGCTGAAAATGAAAAAGCCCGCACATATAAGTATTGGGATGTATCGACAAAATACAGTGTCTTTGATGATAGAGTAAAATTAGGAAGTGAATTGTACAAGATGAGTGATGCCGAGCTTGACAGTAAGTATGCGTCGTATGAGGTAGTTGGGCAGTATCAAGATGGGATAATATCAATAAGTGGAATTAAAGACGGATTATACTATTTTAGAAGCAATATTGAGACAAAAAACTTTAAATATATTTCTAGTTTTGTTGCTGAGCTTTCATCAAATAAGAGCGAAAAAGTTGAAATATTTAATAAAAATAAAATAATTCCTTTTGAAAATGGAAAAGTAAAACTATTGAAAGTTGATCAATATGGAAATAAATTATCTCATGTAGGATTTAAGTTATATGAAATAAAAGATGGGAAAGAATTAAGCGTTCCTTTAATTGCTGGCTACCAGTATGCAGAAAACGGAAAAAGAGATTTAACTCTTTATACTGATAAAAATGGAGAAATTAGTGTAGCAAATCTTCCTTTTGGAAGCTATGTATTTAAGGAAGTGAAAGCTTTAGATGGATATTTGGTAAAAAATCCAAATATTGAATTTTTAGTTAATTCTACTGAATTGGTTGAAGTAAAAGTTGAAAATATTAAACCGGAAATTGGAAAATATGAATTTTTAAAAGTTGCAGATAATGCAGAACAAACAAGATTGTCTGGGGCAAAGTTTGAAATTTACAAATTAGAAAATGGTAAGTATGTGCCATTCTTACAAAATGGAAAGAATGTTGTGCTAGAATCAGGGGCTGATGGCAGATTTGTATTAAAAAATGCTCCTTATAGCAAGTACCAAATTAAGGAAATAAAAGCACCTGAGGGATATATTTTAGGCGAAAATGCTATTGACTTTGAGGTAAATAAGGATTCTGGCGAAAAGATTTTAATTATAAAAAATAAACCTAAAGTGCCGGGACTACCACCTACACAACCGGATACAGGTGATAGAGGGGTTATGATTTATGTGATTTTAGGAATTATATCTCTTGGATCATTTGTGATATTGTATTTTGTTAAAAGAAAAAATGATAAATAGCATATAGGAGAATTACAAATTTTGTAACTCTCCTATTTTTATATTAAATATTTATTTACAAGAAATTTCACTATTTCATTGTCGATATAGGAATTAGTATTTTCAAAAGTAACAAGTAAATTTTGTCCAAGAATAATTCCATTTTTATAATAGATATTTATCTTGTCAACAAAAATTTTCACATAGTCGGGATTATCCATCATACCAAAATGCTCCCAATAAATCTCTCTGTTATTTAGGGGGGGTCAAAAATGTAAAATCCGGATTAAAGTTAATTTCTCCAAATTTAATGGGGCATTCATATTTGTATGGAATGTTCATTTTATCGAAATAGTCTGCCAATATCTTTTCGGACTTTGAACGCACACGCTCCCTCCTGTTTGTTAAAATTAATGGGGTATTGTTTGAAAAAGGCTTTTTGGTATATGGTTTATTTAGCCATTCATCCTTAAATTGTTTATAGGGTGTAACTATTGGAGTTATCAACTTTTTCTTTTCTTCGGGTAGTTGGTTATAGATGTGGTCGATACTGGTGTTGGATATAAAACTGTAAGTGCTAGATAAGTTTTGTCCGTAAAATTTTGAATATTTTGAAGAAAATAGCATACAAAAAGCCTTTATATGCCATTTTTGTCCGTAAATTTTAAGTAGGAATGTGAATTACTTCGATAAAAGCAGATGAAATCAATGAAATCGAATATTTTATCCGTAAATTTATCCGAGAAAAGCAGATGAAAGTGTTAAAAATAGAGATTTCATCCGTAAAATGTTCAAAATAGGGGGAAAATATAAAAACTGCCGAGCTACGTTGTTTCCAAGGGCAACGCAGCTCGGCTTCTTATATAACTAATTTATTATAGTGCAATACTGACCTTTTCGAAAAGTTTAATACTATTCATCATTATCTATTAGCCATCTTTTATTTATCAATAGTGATATTGTTTCTGATATTGATAGATAGTCTTTAATTGTTGGATTTTCATGGATGTAAAACCAAGGTTGATTTATTTTTTCTGGTGGGTTGAAATCAGCAATGATTAGGTCGTAATCACTATTTTCAATGTGTTTTAAATCTAAAATGTTTTCTGTGTACAGATGAGTGTCTAAAATTAACTTGAAGTATAAATCAAGTTGACTTTTTAGACTGCCGGCGTGGTAGGAATTAAATCTACTTAGTATTAGTGTTTTCAATTTACTTTTCTTTGAAAATAATTGAGGTATTAGGTCATTCCATGTTGAAATTAAGATATACGTTAAATGATTTATTTCAAATGGCTTGGCAACACCTTTGATTTCAATAAGCAAATCTTGTATGAAAAGTTCTACATCCTTAGTAAATTTTGGGAATACCTGTTTGATTTGTGTTACGTAAAAATCATTCCTGTTGTATGCAATGTAATTTATGTTTGTATTGGTATTATATAAAATTGCTCCATTGTGAATACGAATTATCAGCTCATCTAAATTTTCTAGATTTAACTTAAATTTTTTTCGTATTCGATCTGTTTCAGAAAGAATTTTTAGTAATGAAGAGGATATTAAATTTACATATTTAGATTTTTCAATCATTTCCTTAAAACTAAATATAAAGTCCTTATTTAGATAATTATAAAACAGTTCTATTAAATTATCTTCATTTAATACAATATTAAATTTGTTGAAAAATTCCTTAAAAGGATTAGAATTTATATAGTTTTGTAGTGAATTTAAATTAATATTATTTTTATCGATATTATTCATTATAAAACCTTTGTTTTTTATTCTGGTAAAATTTACAGCACAAATAAGAGACATGATTTCTAAAAATGAATATACAAATTTTGCATTATTTATATTGTAAAATTCTATAATCATATTATGAAAACTTGATCTTTCTATTTCCTTAAAAGGCCATTCGCTATATGCATATTTTTCTTTAAATAATTGAACAAAAAAAGTCCTTACGTTTCTTTCATCCCCTTTGAAATCTAGATTTTTTGTATCAACTTCAAACCCGTAATATTTTTTGGAAATAGTATTAAATTTATTGATTATTCTATAAGTGGTTGAAACACTTAGGTATGAATCATTTGCTAATTCTTCCAATGAATAATATGAATTGAAAAATATATTTTCGA
Organism: Helcococcus sp. KG196; assembly: GCF_046035495.1. Taxonomy (NCBI): domain Bacteria; kingdom Bacillati; phylum Bacillota; class Tissierellia; order Tissierellales; family Peptoniphilaceae; genus Helcococcus; species Helcococcus sp. KG196. The sequence goes on along the minus strand of NZ_JBFNFI010000006.1, from coordinate 71,966 downwards.
TAATATCAAGTATTGAAGAAGACTTAACTATAAATCTATAAAATGATTCAATACTACAGTTATTGATGTATTGAAGTTCGATAATATTGTTATCTAATTTTATAGTTAAAATATCAGAATATAGTTGATTCATGGTTACTATATCTTTTTTTATTGTAGAGTCTTTAATATCCAATTCAATTAATATTTTGTTTTTATTTACAGTGTTTGAATACATATGTAGCAATTTTATAATTTCAATGTGTCTAAGTGTTGATTTGCTAAATAAATTATTCATAATTTTCTCCCATTAATTATTAGTACACTTATTATAAATTAAATAAATATAAAAGTGAATAGAAAAAGATTACATTATTGTAAATTAGGTGTTTTATATATAATATGTTATAATTATAAGTATAAAATTTGTAAAAAGGGAAAATTATTGTGAAAAAGAAGAAAAAGAAATGGATATCAAATTTAATAATCATGATTATATTTTTGATTGGATTATTAGTTTTATCATACCCAATTATTTCAAGGATATACTATAGAATTGAGGCAAATGAACAGATTAAAGATTTTGATATTGAAAAGAAAAATTTATCAAATAAAGAAATTGATAAACGTATGAAATTAGCTAGAGCCTTTAACGATTCTCTTGTAAATAATGTAAATCACGATCCTTATGATGAAAAATTAAAAAGAGAGGGGCGTCAGGAATACGCAAGGATGCTAGAGATACATGAAAGAATAGGTCACGTAGAGATTCCAAAGATTGATACAAATATTCCTGTTTACGCTGGGACTACAGAGAATGTGCTACAAATTGGAGCGGGGCATTTAGAAGGCACATCTTTACCAATTGGTGGAAATAGTACACATACAGTTATAACTGCACATAGTGGATTGCCTACTGCAAGGTTATTTTCAGATTTGAAGAGTCTTGAAATAGGGGATAAATTTTATATTCATAATATTAAAGAAACAATGGCATATCAAGTGGATCAAATTAAAGTTATAGATCCTTCAAATTTTTCAGATTTGCTGATTTCACAGGGACATGATTATGCTACATTGCTTACATGTACGCCAATTATGATAAATACTCACAGGTTGCTGGTTAGAGGGCATAGAGTTTTTTATGTACCTGCGGTTGAAGAAAAGATTATAGCAGAACATGCAGCAAGTCACGTGTATAGATATTTATTTTATGGTTCATTATTCTTAATATTTATATTGATTATATTAATATTTTTAATAAGAAAAAAGAAAAAACAAGCTGAAAAGAAATTAAAGTCACTAAATGAAAATATTGAAAAAATGGAAAATATTCAAGAGGAAATAACAAATGAATAAGATAAATAAGAGAAAAATTATTTTTTATTTTTTATTTGTGCTGGGATTGATGATTTTGTTATATCCGTTTGTTTCACAATGGTTTTATACGATACAATCAAATGAGGAAATTAGACAATTTAACAGGAAGGTTAGTGAACTAGAGTCTAATGATATACAAAATCGTTTAGAATTGGCTAGAGCGTTTAATTCAACATTGAAGGTATCTGCATTATCGGATCCTTATTCTAAAAAACAAAAAGAAGAAGGATTAAAAGCTTATGCAAATATGCTTAGAGTGCAAGAAAAAATAGGATATATAGATATTCCTAAAATAGATGAAAGGTTACCCATATATGCTGGTACATCAGAAAGTATTTTACAAAAAGGTGCAGGTCATTTGGAAGGGACTTCTCTTCCGGTTGGTGGGGAAAATACCCATTCTGTAATAACTGCTCATCGTGGGCTTCCCACAGCTAAGTTATTTACTGATTTAGATAAGATGCAAAAAGGGGATAAATTTTATATTCATGTTTTAAGTGAAGTATTTGCATATGAAGTAGATCAAATTTTGACTGTAGAGCCTACAAATTTTGATCCGGTTTCAGTGCAAAAAGATAAAGATTATGTTACATTGCTGACTTGTACTCCATATATGATAAATTCACATAGATTGTTAGTTAGAGGGCATCGTGTGCCTTATGTTGCAGCTATTGATGACGGAATAATGAATGATGCAAAACCAAAGAATAATTATAAGTTGTACTTGATTATTTCTGTATTTTTTATATTAGTTTTAATTTTGTACATCTATAAAAAGCGAAAAGAAATAAAAATTATTAATAATGAATTGAAAAGTGTAAGTGATGTAGTAAAATAATTTTTACTATATCGAAATTATCGCAAATATTAGATAATTTTATACTACAAACAAGCCTGATATATTCAAATATCAGGCTTGTTTGTGTTTTTTATTAAATTTTTGTGATTTTAAGGGAAACATATTCTTGAAATTTATACAAAATATTATGTAAAAAAACAAAAAAATTGACAATTAAAAAAAATATATATATAATGAAAACGTAAACAAATAAAATAATATAAATAATAAGGAGGATTTAAATGATAAAAAAAATAAGGATAAGTGTATCTGTATTAGGACTGATTGTATTATTTTCGATTGTATTTAATTCAATAGTAAATGCTATGCAAATAGATATAAATATGAATAGATCTTTTTACGAAACATTTTCAGGTGGGAGAAGAGTAGAATACCATACAGGTAATATAATACCAACAGATGATGTTAGTGGAAGAGCTGGTAAATCTTTAGAGGCATATGCAAATAGACCTACTTATGTTAAGGTTGAAGTTAAAGGTATTTCAGGAGGAATTGGTCGTCATTATACTTCTCATTCTAATGATAATGGAGATACTTGGGTATATACGCCTTGGACTGATGATCCAAATGATGATGATACAGCTGAATACGCAAAATATTGGTTTAATGGATATATAATAGAACTAAGATAATGATTGATATAAAACTATCTTTACAAAGATTAAAAAAACAAATTAAATATAATAAGTGGGTTAGTCTATTTTTAATAATTTCGTCTGTATTGTGTATTTTGTTCTTTACCAGTTTATTTGTTAGATATATGCCTCAATTTAATAATAGGCGACAAAATAATACAAAATATAGATTTTATAGTTTGATTTTTTCTAAAAGTTTAACTCATGAAGATTTTAATTCTTTAGAAAAAAAATTGCCGGAGTTAGATTCATTAAAGATTACAGGCGTTAACTCAAATGAGATTGTTTCTGATGAAAATAATGAAAAAATATATTTCTCAACATATTTATCGGAAACGAATTTTATAAATAAAGTTGAACTTAAAAATTCCAGTATTGATAGACTTTCTAAGTTGGGGAAAAATGAGGTTTTAGTGCCCGTTTCTTATAATTTGAAAAAAGATAATAAAATTATAAGAAAAAATGGAGTAGATTTAAAAGTTGTTGGATATTGGCAAGGGGTTGATTTTTTAGTAAATTTTGAAACATTTTTAAAAATTTCTGAAATAAATCAGATTGTCTTTAGAACTAAAAATGTATTGAGTACAGAAAAATTAAATGAATTGTATAGGTCTCTTTTTAATTATCCGATACAATCAATGAATTCACCCATAGATGTTTATCAAAAAGATAAAGATATGAGTATTACAGTTATTGTAATAATAAATATAATATATGCCCTTTCTATAATTTCTTATTCATCAATTTTTTGGATAGTAATAAGATTTTTGGAAAAAGATCTACGAGTATATAGAATAATTGGTATGACTAAAAAAAGAATATTTATCGGCATATTGCTAGATGTTTTTATTTTTATAATTTTAAGTACTATAATTGCGTTTGTTATTCACGAATTGATGTGGGATTCATTTTTTAGAAAAGCGAATAATTTTTTAGCAAATAATCTTCAAATACAAGATTATTTATTTATATTTGTTTTGATAATGATTTTAAGTTTTGTAATAATTTCTCCATATATCTATAAATTATTGAAAGATATAATAAATAAGAAAAAGGAGATAGACTAATGAAAAAATTATTAATTTATAATAAAAGAAGTATTTTGCAACATGTTATATTTTCTATTTCATTTTCTTTATTATTGTTAATATTTATTATATATTTTTCTCCTGTTAGATATTATCAACAATCTTTTGAAAAGTATAAAAAAGCAAATCTTAAAAACGTTTATTTTGTTATTAATTCAAATCAAAAAAAATTAAGTAAGGAATTTTTTATAGATTTAAAAAACAAAGAAAATGTAAAAAATATTTTTTTAAATGTATTTCCAAATTGGAAAATTGATGAAAATAGTGGATTGTATTCACTACCTCAATTTTATGATTTAGAAGATTATAATACTTTTCCTATAGAATTAAATAATGATATAAATATTTTAAAATTAGAAAAATTACCAGAAAATAATTATTATTTAATTTTATCTCCATTTTCTAAAGCGAAAGTTGGAGATAAAATAAGATTAGTTGACAAAGACAATAATATTGTTATTTTACATGCAATTTCAAGAGAAAAAATAGATCAAATATATTTAGATACATTTAATTACTCATCAAAAAATATTTGGGCGAATATTTTTAAAATTAGTAATAAAAGAGATTATATAATTGTAGATAATAAATATGATAGCATTTATAAATGGTTTAATTCGAATAATTTTTTAATTGAGTTTTCTGAAAATGAAAAAAATAAAAATGAATCTGTTATAAATTATCTAAAAAGTAACGACTTTTATTTAGAAGGTGCAGCTAATATAAATGCGAACACTGTTCAAACTATTAATCGAGCGATATATTTAAATATTAGTTTTTTGATTACAGGATTTTTAATATTTACCTTATTATTTATAAACTTATCATTTTTAAATAATTATAGATTTAATAAGAGATATATTATTTATAGAAAATTAGGAGCGACAAATTTAGAAATTGTTTTTTATCGCATATTAGCAAATATATTAGCCTTATTATTTGGTCTACTATTGTCATGGATATTTATTTATATTTTAAATATTATTAAACCTGATATAATTTTTATGAAAGAAAATTTATCATTTGATACAACTTTATTTACTTGGACATTAACAATTTTTATGTTTTATGTTTTATTGAGTTGTTTTATTCAAATAGTAAATTTAAGAGATAAATTTAAAAAGAGAGGTTGCAGATGATAAATATAAAAAATGTTAGCAAGGAATATATATCAGATGGAGGAATAAAAATAAATGCACTATCAAATATTTCTTTTAATTTTGAAAAAGGGAAATTTTACTCAATTACAGGACCTTCAGGCTCAGGGAAATCAACACTGCTAAATATTATTGCGTTATTGTTATCTTTTGAAAAAGGTGAGTATTTTATTGATGAAATAAATATTAAAAATTTTAATGATAAAAAATCCAGTCTTTTTAGGAATTCATTTTTTGGCTTTGTTGTACAAGATTATGAATTATTAGATAGTGAAAGTGCAATATTTAATATTCAATTACCTTCATATATCGGAAAAAAGTCAAGAAAATATATTAATGAGCGAAGTAAAAAAATATTAGACTTTTTGAATATTAAAGATATAAAAGATAAGAAAGTTATGAATTTATCTGGAGGGCAAAAGCAAAGAGTTGCTATAGCTAGAGCTCTTATGAATTCACCAAAGGTGATATTAGCTGATGAACCTACAGGAGCCTTAGATTATGATAATGGATTACAAGTTATGAATATTTTTAAGGATATTGTAAAAAATGAGGGTGTTACAGTGATAATGGTAACTCATAATCAAGAATTTGCAAAAATAGCGGATCAAATGTTAACTATTAAAGATGGAAGATTATATACAAGATAAAAAATAAATAATAAAGATTAATATCGAGTTAAATATACAAAATCTGTAACGTAAAAGTTGCAGATTTTTTCTTTTTAGATAATAATAATAATATTACTAAACATATAGAAGGAGGAAATTATGTTTAAGTATTTACAAAAAATAGGTAAAGCATTTATGTTGCCGATAGCATTATTGCCAGCTGCTGGGTTGTTACTAGGTATTGGTGTGGCATTTACAGCCGAAGCAACAGTAAAGGCTTATCCTATTTTACAAAATCAGGCGTTGCAGGAAATTTATGGTGCTAAGGCAATTTTATATAAAAATGAAATTAGCAATATGATGGGATTGGAAGATTAGTAGGAGTAAATATGTTAGAAAAATTAAGAGGAAAGTTAATAGTTTCATGTCAGGCTCTACCTGAAGAGCCACTACATTCAAGTTTTATTATGGGAAGAATGGCAGTTGCAGCAAAGCAAGGCGGTGCAGCAGGTATAAGGGCTCAATCAGTAGAAGATATTAATGAAATTTCAAAGGTAGTAGATTTGCCAATCATTGGGATTATTAAAAAAGTATATCCCGATTCGCCAATTCACATTACTGCAAGTAGAAAAGAAGTGGAAGATTTGCTTACAACAAAATGTGAAATTATCGCACTTGATGCAACTCCAAGACCTCGTCCAAATGGCGATAAACTTGAAGACTTATTAAAATTAATTCACGATAATGGTAGAATTGCGATGGCAGACTGCTCAACTTACGAAGAATGTATTGAAGCGGACAAAATGGGATTTGACATTGTATCCACAACACTTTTTGGTTATACTCCATATTCTGTAAAGTTAACAGGTCCAGACTTTGAAACAACAAAGAAAATTGTTGAAAATGTAAAAGCGTTTGTAATTGCCGAAGGGAAAATCAATACTCCCGAAGACCTGAAAAAAGTCTATGAATATTGCAAAGTAGACAGTGCTGTTGTAGGTACTGCAATCACAAGGCCTCAAGACATTACCAAAACATTCACAAGAGTATTATAATGCAACCCTACATTTCGTATTATTTATTTATAATAAATTTAATTGCAATTTTAGTTACTATTTATGATAAGACTACAAGTAAGTATTTTTCTAAAAGTAGAGTTAGGGAAAGTGTACTTTTATTAATTTCTGCTCTTGGAGGCTCGATATTTATGTACTTCACTATGAAGCTTATTAGACACAAGACTAAACATAAAAAGTTTATGGTAGGAATACCACTGATTATAATATTTCAGATTTTAGTAGGAATATTTTTGATTACACAAAAAGTCCTATGACTTTTGCAACTTAAGACGCAAAAGTCATAGGACTTTTGTTGTTGAATAGTTTTATAAACTATTCAAATTATTAATTTTTGCATACATTTTTTCAAGTAATCCGGAATAAATAGGTTTTAAGTTTATCAATTCAACTACCATGTAAGAAGTTAGGACAACTACTGAAATTGGTAGGAAGAATGTGAAAGATCCGGTTAATTCTAACAATAAAATAATGCCTGTTAATGGCGAACGTACAATGGCTGCGAAGTTAGCCGCCATAGCAATTGATGAGAATAGTACAATATAGTTACTGTCAATGATACCAAACATAACTAATGTCTGACCGAAAGCATTCCCTATTAATGATCCTAAAACTAGCATTGGTAAAAATATTCCTCCCGGCATACCTGATGAAAAAGCAATGATTAAAAGTATAAATTTTGCGATAATAATTTCAAAAATTTTAAATCCATCAGCATTGTTTTTAATAGGTAAAAATATAAAATGTTCTCCTGAGCCAAAAGCATTAGGAAATATTATTATTACAATACCAGTTAAAATAAAAGGAATTATAATCTGTATATATTTTGGAATAGTTAGTTTGTCGTAAAAATCTTTTAATTTGTATATTGAAAGTGTAAATATCGGAGCAAGCAGTCCGATTATTAATCCCATTAAAATCAAATAAGAATATAATGAAGGGCTGAGCCTTGTCATTTTTCCTAAGTTTATTACAGGGTCTACTCCTAACATAAGTCCTGAAACATAATTTGCAAAAATTGATGAAGAAGTAACGGCAATAAATACATATTTGTTGAAACTGTGATGTAACTCTTCTAAAGCAAATAATATCCCTGAAATGGGAGCGTTGAATGCTGCGGATAAACCAGCCGCTGCTCCTGCCGATATTAATATTTTGGATTCTTCATCTTTGCACTTCCCAAGCTCTGAATATGCTTGTCCAACACTTGCACCCATTTGCACTGAAGGACCTTCTCTACCTAAAGTTAAACCGCTTGCAAGTCCGATTATTCCACCTATGAACTTAAAAGGAAGGACTTTCTGCCATTTTATTGTCAGTAATCCTTTAATTTGTCCCATAACTTGAGGAATTCCAGATCCTCCAATCATAGGTTCTTTATATGTAAGAATCCCTACTATAAAACCAAGAAATGCTAAAAAAATCAAAACTATGATTGCATTTAATAAATTTTGTCTTGCAAAAATATATAAATTTTGCATTTTTCCTTGCAACAATACTACCAATAACCTGTAAATTGTAAGCATAAATCCACAAATTATACCAATTGCAGTACCGGAAACAAGAAATTTAATTTTGTCATTATCTTTTAAAAACATAATTGCCTCCGGTAATTAATTTTATCACAATAAGTTTTTTATGTTAAGAAAAATGATATAATTTTATTTAGAAACCCTTAGGAGGAATAATGTCATTTGAAAAAGATTTAAAATTCATAATTTTATTGGAAAATATGAAAAAAATTTATAGAAAAACTAAAATAATTGGCGAAAGCAGGAGAGAAAATGATGCAGAACATTCATGGCATATTGCAACAATGGCAATGTTTTTGGAAAAGTATTCTAAAAATAAAATTGATGTTAATAAAGTAATCAAGATGCTTTTAGTTCACGATTTAGTTGAAATATTTGCAGGGGATACTTTTGCATTTGATGTAAATGCAAATAAAGATAAAAAGAACAGAGAATTGGAATCTATGTCTAAATTGAAATCTCATTTAGATATTTACGAAGCTAAAATGCTTGAAAATTTATGGCTAGAATTTGAAGAAAAGGCTACATCAGAGGCAATATATGCTAATGCCATGGATAGATTACAGCCTCTAATCAGCAACGTTTTTGCTGAAAATGGGGGAACATGGAAAGAAGGTAATGTTAGACTTTCTCAAGTTTTAGCTAGAGCTTCACTGATAAAAGATGTAAATGAAGAAATCTACGAATTTATATATGAAAAGATAATTGAAAATGTCGAGAAAGGTAATATTGTGAATGATTGATAATTGAAATTATATTTAATAATAGATAGGTAAAAAATTAGGATCCATTATTTGATATAAGCTTAAGTGAAAATGCCAACGCCCCAGCAAAAGCAAGAAATTGGAAAAAGCTAGGGTTGGATTTTGTGCGAAAATTAAGGGATTGCCCCAGCAAAAGCATGAAGCTAGGAAAAGTAGGGGCCAAAATTTTATAGAAAAATAAAGTACGGCCCCAGCAAAAGTAAGAAATTGGAAAAAGCTAGGGTTAGATCTTGTGAGGAAATTAAGGGATTGCCCCAGCAAAAGCACGAAGTTAGGAAAAGTAGGGGCTAAAATTTTATAGAAAAATAAAGTACGGCCCCAGCAAAAGTAAGAAATTTGAAAAAGCTAGGGTTGGATCTTGTGCGAAAATTAAGGGATTGCCCCAGCAAAAGCACGAAGCTAAAAAAAGCTGGGGCAAATTCAAGTGCCCCAGGCCCATTTTCTACAATATCATTTGAGACGGTAATAGACTTATACTCAAAATTATTTATATATCCACCATATGTAAAAGTAACTTAATACTTTATGGCAATTTTTATAAATTATTTAATTAAATTTTTTTTGTTAATAACAAATAATGTTACCATACCAGAAATTCCAATTATTAAAGTATTTAATTTAGCATCATCTCCGGTTTCTGGATTTGCATTGTTGGAATTGTTTATATTTTGATTATCCTTAATTATATTTCCTGATTTATTGTCATTATTTACAACGGAACCATCATTTCTAATGGAATCATCACTGCCAGCAGCACTGTTATTTTCATTAGAAATATTTTTATCTGAACCTGATGATTTTTTATTTAATTTAAGTTCTAATATTGTACTATAATCTACAGGACTTAATTTTTGGATGTAGGTTTTACTTAAATTTGAAATTATACTTTTTTCTTTAAATTTTTTTGTTTCAGGATTAAATGTTGAAATAGTATATGTTTCATTTAATAATCTTATAGTATAAACACCTTTGCCTTTTAAGGTTAGATTCTCATCAATCCTAAATGTTGTATTGTCGTCATAAATTACAACACCCCATACATTATTTTTAACATCTTTTACAGCTTGAATTTTATTATCATTTTGTAAAACTTTTATATTATTTTCTGAAACTTTATCAAATTCAGATTTTGAAATGTTTGGATAAATTACATAAGCATAGTCTTTGTTACTATTATTGTGATTCGTTGTAACGGTAACGAAATTATTTGTAAAGCTAGTATTAGCAGAAGCTTTTCTCAAATCAGACCATTTACCTGTTCTTTGTTCTTTATATGCATTTATTGTTTCACCATTTAAGAACATATATCCAATATTTCTATTTTTCACATTATTTTCAAGTAGTAATTTATTTATCTTTTGATTATTTAATGAATCTACTTTTTTACCATCAGCTATTAAATTGTACGACTCACCAGATTTAACTTTTCTGTTTTCAATAGTTGTAATTGCTTCATCAGAAGAATTATTTTGTAAATCAGATCCTAAAAATACAATTTTATCATCCATTATAAACCAAGCTTTTTTAATTTTTAGTTTTTCGTTAAAATTATTAAATTGCATAGCTGCTGTTGCAAATTTTTCATCTAATTTTGTTGCACCAGAAAATTTACTCTTTAAAAGTACTTCATAAGATTTTGGATCATTATTTTTTCTTTCAGGACTTTCTTCAAGCTTTGTAGTAAGTTCTGTTGTTCCGGGCAATTTGTAGCTGTCAACTGTTGGCCAGTAGTTATCGCTATAATGAGAAACGTCTCCATTATATAAGTAAATTGTGCCATCTGATGTGAACCAGCCTTTAGCATTTTCATTGTTCATGTATTCATAATTCTTAATTGTATCAGAATGCATGCTTAATCCGATTGCAAAGCCTTTTTTAATATTTTTAAATATAAGTTTATTCATATTTGTAAATACATTTAGACTTGTTTTTTCTGTGCCATAAATTGATTGATTTGCTTTTAATTTATTCATTAAATCAATATCTTTGTATGTTGCAAGTGAGTTTTCAATATTGTAGAAATCATCCTTTTCAATCCAAGATTTTACAAGTGATAGAAGTTTTTGTTTTTTGTTTGAATCAGTTGTTGCATCAGCAATTCTTAAAACGCCTCTTACAACCTCTCCGGCGGCAACGTGTGACTGACCATTTTCACGACTAATTGATCTACCTCTTAACATATCCATTAAATCACCCCTGAAGATTATAGGGCTAAATGACTTATAAATTATGTCATATAGTACATCTAAGTCTGATTTTTCAGTTTTATTTTCAATTGTAGGGAATAGCTGTGAAAGAGCATCTAATACAACATTTCCATAAGCTCCCGTATATGCAACATTTGTGTGATCTACATATGATCCATCTTTATAAAATCCCTCGCATTTACCTGGAACACAAGGTACAACTTCTTTATTTTCTCTTTGAACATAAAGTTTTTTCAAAGCGTTTATTGTTTCATTTAAGGAATTTTCGTCTTCTCGCAAGAATGCAGCTATAATCTTCGCTCTTCCCATATCGGTTAAGTTTCCACCTAAAGCATCAAAAGGATTTCCTGTTGTTACTCTAAATTTTGTTGGATCTGGAATTAGTAAATTAATAGGGCTTGTGTATTTGTTTATTAATTCTTGAGAGAAGTAGTCCCACATTAGTGTTAGGGTATTATTAATAGCTCTTGGTACACCTATTTCATAATCCCACCAATTACCATTTACATTTGTATTGTCATTATATTGTGTTTTGTACAACCATTCCATACCTTCAAGTACCATTTTTATAGCTTCAGGACTTTGATAATATGGTGAATTTGGTTGATTAATTTGCTTTGCTAAGCTTTCAAGCCTTCTATATGATTTTGTTAAAGCACTTGAAACTTTGTAGTTATCAATATCTTTCCAGAATGTTCTGTAGTCAGTATCATCAGATTTTTTAGATAATATATTTGCAACTTCTTTATCTAACTTTTCTTTTAATGCTTTCATGTATTTATCAGCATCATCGTATTTTTTATTTGCAACTACAGATTCTTCCCATAAATCAAGTTTATCCTTAAATTTGTTATTTTCTGGATCTGTAATAGTTAATTTTAGTTTTTCAATTTTTCCATCTTTTTTTGTAACTGTAATATCTGTAGAACCTGGCTTTAATGCAGTAATAACTTTATTATCATATTTTGCAATGCTTTCATCAGTTATTTTATATTTTGCATCAAAATCTCTTACAAGATACTTTTTATTAGTTGGAAGTTTTATTTCAGATTCTTCTTTAAGTTTTTTGTCTAAATCTGGTTTGTTGATTTCTTTTAGATAAACATTATCAAATATTGCTGTTCCTGTTTTTGGTTCATACCAGATTTCAAAGTCTACATTTTTAACATTCTTAGCAGGAATATATTGTTTTGAAAAAGTTTTTTCATCTGAAGTTCCGAAATGGTCTTTAGAATATAATAAATTTTGAGCTTTTGAGTTTGAAGGATCATTAAGATGTTCAATAATCCTAATCCTTACAGACCCATCTTTATTTTTTGTAGCAACTTTATATCCAAACTCATAAAATTTACTTGGATCAATTGTAATGCCTTTTTGAACTACAGCCATTCTAAAATTTTCAGGACTTGAAAGTTCAAGTTTTTTATCATTGTTTACTTTTGCTGTATATTTTTTTGATTTATATGTATCTTTTTCTTTTAAATCATTAGGAATGTAGACTTGCCAGTCGCTAGCTTGTGTTCCAGTCCAATCCTTTTGATTGCTATCATTAGAAGTTTTTTCAAAATCTCCATTTTTTATTAATTCGTCATTTTTGGTAGTGTTTTTTTCGGCGTTACTAATATTTCCAACATTAAATATAGTGGTAAATATAAGAATAAATGCCATGAATGAGGCAATGGTTTTATTTTTTACAATTGTTTTTGTTCTCATTTTTATGCTCCTTTTTTAATGTAGTAAACTAGTTTATCAATGATATTATATATATTAATATAGTTTATGTCAACGTATTCATAAATAAAATTAGATAATGTTAATATCCTATAAATTTATTAGTTATTTTATAATAGCCCTTTAATAATAAAATTAATATTTAAATTAATCTAATTTGTAGTAAATATTTAATTTTGTTATTAAACTTAAAAATTTTAATATTATATTTTTTAATAACATTATTAAAATTATCGCATAAATTAGATTTTCCAAAAAGAGATAATGAAAATTAGCATTAAAGTTATCGCAAATATCAGATTGAAAAAATGAGATGATAAAATAGATAAAAATCATCAAAATTTATCCATGAAAAATACCAGCAAAGTAAAAAATATTGAAAATGAGATAAAAATTAGCACTAAAAAATACCCACAAAACAGAGTTTCTAAAAATTGAGATAATTTTTTAGTGAAAAATATTACCCACAAAATTTATAAGTTAAAAATTGAGATAATGCTATCTATATAAATTAAAATTTTTAATAGTTAAAATCTATTATTTATTTTGCGACAATTTCATCTTTTCCAAAATAGTAATTTATCCCAAATTGTCTTTTTTATTTCATCTTCCATTAATGTTACAAAATAATTTAAGCCTTGAGATAAAAGAGTATATTCTTCTGAGTTTTCATCTATTTTTCTTTTAAGGGAAATGATTGATTTTAATCTATTTTCGTTCATTTCCTGCATATTTTTATATCCACATTCTTCAATTAGATTAAAAAGTTGATTTATTATTAAATTTCTTTCATTTTCAGAGAATTCTTTCATCCATTTATTTATTGCGGTATTTGTATGTTTTGAAAAGGAGTTAACTTCTTTTATAGTTTTTAATTTTGTTCCATTTATATGCCAATAATATATAAAATGTTGATTAGCAAAAAAAGAAGAACTTTCTATTACTTGAATTTTACCGACACTTTCAAGCATCATTCCAAAAATTGAACTTCCAGGTATGAATTTACAAATTTTGTCACTTATGTCAGAATAATCATGACGATTATAAAATTCAGGAAGAAATCCTGGTCCATCAAAGTCATATATTTTAATTATTCTTTTTTGAATAAAACTATCCTGAGTGCTTCCTGCAAAAACAGCTAAATTTCCTCCTTTTGAGTGCCCGCATAAAATAATTTTATTTGAATAATTTTGAGCTATTTTTGTAACATATTCCTTAGCTCTAACTTGAGATGGTATTTCCTCATCAAAAGACATTGAAAGGCTTTCAATCCATCCATTGAAAGTTGTATCTGTACCTCTAAATGTAATTAATATTTGATCTGCTATTTCTACAGAAATCGCATAAAACTGCTCTTTTATTTGTTCATTGTTATATTTTGCTATATCCAGGATTTTCAAATTTTTATATCTTGAAGAGTTTATTAGAAGTTCAATGGAGGTTTTATCATTATGATTTAACATATTGTTTCTAACCATTTTATCAATATTTTGATTTTTTAAATCTTTTATTTTGAATGGCAGGGAATCATTACTTAAATTTAAATTAGAATATACTAATTGTGCGAATATTAACGCATCTAATTCATTAAAATTTAATTTGCAAAAGCTATTTTCACCATGTTTTTTTATATAGTTAATTATGTTTTTCATATTTTTTCCTTTACATATTTATGATATAATTTTATCAAAAAATATATCTATAATAAATAATTTTTTCGATAAAAAACCCCGAAAATTGAATTTTTGATTCAAATTTTCGGGGAATATGATTTAAATAAGTTTATTAACTATTTTAATACTTCTTTGATGTAGTCGGCTATTTCTTGTACTTGGCAATTTTTGAAAAATAGTTCTTGGAAATGAGCACCGCTAACTGTTTCTTTTAAGAAATCTTGATCTATGTTTTTTAATACATACATAATATCTTGATGTGTTACTTTTTTTACTTCATCTAAGATTTTTTTATTTCTTTGTTCAGGTATTACTCTTTCTTTTGGATATCCATTTCCACCTTCTTCAGCGAAAAGTCTTTCAAAGATTAATTTTAAGTTTAATTCTGCTCCCCATCCAAATCCTTTTGCATAAGGAATTGATAGTGCATTTCCATTGTTTATTTGAGCAAATAGATATGCATCTGTTGGTTCTGATGCAAATCCACATAGTACATTTGGGAATGAATTTAATGCCAACATTGCACCAACTCCTGTACCACAACCTGTTATAACAAAATCAGCCGCTTTTGAATTTAGTAAAATCGCTGCTAATAGACCATTTTGAACGTATGTTAGTTGTGATTCATCTTCTGTAGAATACATACCATAGTTATCTAATTCAAATCCTTTTTCGTCTGTTACTGACTTTAATGTGTTATAAATTAATTCATTTTTTGCAGCTTGGCTATTTTCATTTATTAATGCTATTCTCATTTATTTTCTCCTTTTATATTATTTTGGTTGCTTACCAATATATGCTAGTATACCACCGTCAACATACAATACATGTCCGTTTACAAAATTTGAAGCATCTGATGCTAAGAATATTGCTGGACCCATTAAGTCTTCAGGTGTACCCCATCTTTCAGCCGGTGTTTTACTGATTATAAAGTTATTGAATGGGTGCCCATCTTCTCTTAGGGGTGCTGTTTGAGGTGTTGCTATATATCCCGGTCCTATACCATTACATTGAATATTGTATTTTCCGTATTCTGATGCTATGTTTCTTGTTAACATCTTTAATCCACCTTTAGCAGCGGCATATGCACTAACAGTTTCTCTACCTAATTCTGACATCATTGAACAAATATTGATTATTTTTCCTGATCTTCTTTCAATCATGCTAGGTAATACTGCTTTTGCCATTATAAATGGTCCATTTAAATCAATGTCAACAACTTGTCTAAATTCTTCAGCAGTCATTTCGATCATAGGTATTCTTTTAATTATCCCGGCATTATTTACTAAAATATCAATTGGTCCTACTTCTGACTCTATTTTCTTTATATTTTCTTCTACAGCTTTTTCGTCTGTTACGTCAAATAAATATCCGTGAGCATCTATTCCTTCTTTTTTGTATGATTCTAAACCTTGGTCAAGAGATTCTTGAGTTCTGTTATTAAATACAATAGTAGCTCCTGCTTTATGAAATGCCTTTGCGATAGCAAATCCAATTCCATATGTTGCACCTGTAACAAGTGCTACTTTCCCTTCTAGAGAGAATGATTTATTTATATAATCCATTTTTAACCTCCATAAATTTTATAGTAAACTTAATGGTAAACTAGTTAAATATATTATAGTAAATAAAAATATAATTGTCAATTTTGTAATGAAAATAGAGATATCATTTATTATCTTCTTACAATCCTTGTATAAAAATATTGAAAATTTAACATTTACAAAGAAAATAATTTAAAAATTAAAAAAAAGTAATATTTTATAGAAAATGTTTTCAAAAAATTAAAATAATATTGACAATTATAAAATTAATGAATATACTATTTATCAAGTAAACTAGTTTAAAAGATATGGAGGAGATATGGATGTATTATTAGTAGCTCATGGTAGATACTCTGAAGGGCTATTAAGTTCAGCAGAATTGATTGCTGGTAAACAAGAAAATGTTGGAATTATTAATTTTCTTGAAGGTATGTCACAGGAAGATGTAAAAGAGAAAATCGAAAACTACATAGAAGATAAAAATAATGTTTTGATTTTAGTTGATTTATTAGGGGGGACTCCTTTTAAAATGGCAAGTATGGTTGTAAATGAAAACTCAGAAAAAAATTTAAATGTAGTTACAGGGATGAATTTGAATATGCTTTTAGAAGCTGTATTTAATTCAACAGAGGAAAATATAGACGTTTTAACCAGTTCCGTAAAATCTGCAGCGATTTCAGGTATAGATGATTTAAGAAATATATTAAATCCGGGTATCGAGGAAGATGATGTATTTGAAGATGGAATTTAGAGGGGATTATGATAAAAAATATAAAAATAGAAGATATAAAAAAAAATAAAGAATTTTTATCTTCTGATTTATTGAGTAGAGATGAAGTTAAGAAAGCTTTAGATTTAGCTTTAGAAAAAACTAAAATAAATTTAAGTTATTTTGGTGAAAATTATCCTACTCCGGCTACAAAAGAAAATATTTATCCTGTAATGGATAATACTGAATGGACTAATGGTTTTTGGACAGGAGTATTGTGGATACTATATGAATATTCTAAAGATGAATCTATTAAAGAGATTGCTCATAAAAATGTTTTATCATTTTTAGATAGAGTAAATAAGAGAATCGAACTTGATCATCATGATTTAGGATTTTTATATACACCATCATGTATGGCGGAATATAGGATAAATAAAAATGAAGAAGCATTAGAAGCATCTATAAAGGCGGCTGATAAGCTTATAGAAAGATATCAAGAAAAAGGACAATTTATTCAAGCGTGGGGTGAATTAGGAAACAAAGACAATTATAGACTAATAATAGATTGTTTATTGAATATACAATTATTGTTTTTTGTTTCAGAAAAAACCGGTGATTCTAAGTATTATGAAATTGCTAAAAATCATTTTTATTCATCAGTAAATAATGTAATTAGAGATGATGCTTCAACATTCCATACATTTTATTTTGATCCGCAAACAGGAAAACCATTAAAAGGTGTTACAAGACAAGGCTTTAGTGATGATTCCAGTTGGGCAAGAGGTCAAGCATGGGGAATTTATGGAAGTTCATTAAGTTATAGAAAATTAAAAGATGAAAAGATTTTTGATGTGTTTAAGGCAGTTACAAATTATTTCTTAAATAGATTGCCTAAAGATAATGTATCTTATTGGGATTTAATTTTTTTAGATGAAAGTGGACATAGTAGAGATTCATCTGCTACTGCAATTGCTGTATGTGGTATTCATGAAATGTTAAAATATATGCCTGAAGTTTATGCTGAAAAAGAAGTGTATAAAAAGGCAATGCATGTGATGTTAAAATCACTGATTGAAAATTATGCGAATAGGGATAAAATTGAAGGAGCACCATTGCTAGATCATGGAGTATATTCTTGGCATAGCGGAAAAGGTGTTGATGAAGGAAATATTTGGGGTGACTACTATTATGTAGAAGCTTTAATAAGATTTTATAAAGATTGGGAAATTTATTGGTAGGAGGAAATATGACACAACCTAACATAGTAATGACAAGAATAGATGAAAGATTGATTCATGGACAAGGTCAAATGTGGGTAAAAGCATTAGGGTGCAACACTGTTATTGTAGCGAATGATGATGTTTGCAATGATAAAATGCAACAAACTTTAATGACAACTGTAGTTCCAAAATCAATTTTTGTTAGATTTTATGATGTTCAAAAAGTTATCGACATCATTGGGAAAGCAAATCCTAAGCAAAGTATTTTTATAATCATCAAAGATGTTAAAGATGCTTATAGATTAGTAAAGGGTGGAGTTCCGATTAAAGAATTAAATATTGGGAATATTCATGCCGCACCTAATAAAGAAAGTATTTCTAGATTTATCAATTTAAGTGATGAAGAAAAGAAAATGCTTAGAGAATTGCATGATGAATTTGGATTAACCTTCAATACTAAAACAACACCAAATGGTGATGATGGAGGTAAAGAAGTTAATATATTAAATTACATATAGGAGGGAAGAATGGAATTATCATTAATTCAAGCAATTTTAATTGGCTTATGGACAGCGTTCTGTTTATCCGGGATGCTTCTAGGTATTTATTCCAATAGATGTATTGTGTTATCATTCGGTGTAGGTGTAATAACGGGTGATATCCAAACAGCTCTTTCAGTAGGAGCCATTTCTGAATTAGCATATATGGGATTCGGTGTTGGCCCAGGGGGTTCAGTTCCACCAAACCCAATCGGACCGGGGATATTTGGTACATTGATGGCTATAACGAGTGGAGGTAAAATTACACCTGAAGCTGCATTAGCATTATCAACACCAATAGCTGTTGCAATTCAATTTTTACAAACAGCAGCATATACTGTAAGATCTGGAGCACAAGGAGCAGCTATTAAAGCATTAGAAGAAAAAAACTTAAATAAATTTAAATTTGAAGCTAATGCAACAATTTGGTTATTTGCGTTAATAGGTTTGGTTTTAGGTATTTTAGGAGCCGTATCAATGACTACATTAACATCATTAGTAGATTATATTCCACAATGGTTAATGAAAGGTTTGACAATAGCAGGTAAGATGTTGCCGGCAATCGGTTTTGCTATGATATTAGCAACAATGGTAAAGAAAGAAGTTATACCATTTGCAATTTTAGGATACGTATTAGCAGCATATTTCAAATTACCTGTTATAGGTATTGCTTTGGTTGGTACAATTTTTGCATTGAATGAATTATATAATAAACCAAAAGTTGTTGTTGAAACAACAGAAACAAATGAAGGGGGAACAGATGACTGGATCTAAATGGACATTAAAAGATTATATTAAAACCGGTTTAAGAGGTTTCTTCTTGCAAAATGGTTTTAATTATAGTAATTTTCAAGGTTTAGGATATGCAAATATGCTATATCCAGCATTAAAGAAAAAATATGGAAATGATAAAGATAAATTATGTGAAGTTTTAAAAGATAACTGTGAATTTTATAATACAAATCCACATTTTGTACCATTTATTACAAGTATGCACATGGTAATGTTGGAAAATGATAGAACAGATGAAGAAATTCGTGGTATTAAAATGGCTTTAATGGGACCATTAGCGGGTATTGGTGATTCATTATCACAATTTATGATTGCTCCATTAATGTCAACAATTGCAGCTTCTTTAGCTGGACAAGGTTTAATTTTAGGACCTATCTTATTTTTTGTAGCAATTAATGCTATTTTAACAATTATAAAAATATTAAATGCTACATATGGATATAAAGTTGGTACAAGCATTATTGATAAAATGAGTGATAAAATGGCTACAGTTTCAAGAGTAGCAAATATTATAGGTGTTACAGTAATTGCTGGTTTAGCAGCAACATTTGTAAAAATAAATATTCCAATTCAATTAGCTGCAGGTAAAGTTGAACAAGGAGTAAAGCAACAAATATTATCTATCCAAGGTATGATGGATAAAATTGCACCGGCATTATTACCAATATTATTTACATTCTTTATTTATTGGTTAATCAAAAATAAAAAGTGGAGCACATATAAACTTGTATTACTTATTGTTGCAATAGGGATATTAGGTAGTGTAACAGGAATTTTAGCATAATATAATAAGGATTAAAAGGTGGTGTTGAGAGTGTTAAACATTTTCGATACCATCTATTTTTATATGAAGGTGTATTTTGAAAAAAGAAGTTATTATAAACTATATAAAAAAATTTAATATTGAAGAATATAAATTGATAAAGGAAAATGCAGATTTTTTGTTGGAAGACAAAGTTAGATTTGTAAATAATTGGGCTATGGAAAGATGTGAGGATATTGTAGATTTTTCTGATTTTAATTGGAATAAAATTTATAATAATGATCCTGAGTGGGCATTTATGGTTAATCGTCAAGAGTATTTGATAGATTTATTTGTTACATATGTGTTGGAAAATGATATAAAATATTTGGATAAAATAAAGAGACATATTTTTGAAAAAATAAAAAGTCTAAATCAAAATGAAATGAATAATAAAAAATTATATTCTAGAACATTGGATACAGGAATAAGAATTTCTCAGTGGATTTTTCTATTAAAAAATAATTATCAATACGAACTATTTACAGATTTTGAAGTAAGTTTAATTAAAGACAGTATAGTGAAACAAATAGAATTTTTATATGAAAGTTTTGAAGAAAGATATTATTTAAGTAATTGGGGAAGTATACAAATTGTTGCTGTTTTACAATTTAACTCACTTTATAAAGGAATTTTAAACGAAAAAGTAATAAGTTTTTTTGAAAATGCTCTTGTTAAAAATGTAAATATTTCTATATATGAAGACGGAACTCAATGGGAACAATCAATAATGTATCATAATGATGTTATGATGTATTTATTATTTTTACTTATTTGTGATGAAAAATATTCAAATATTTTAAGGGATAAAGTATATAAAATGGGACAATATTTGTATCACGCTATAGGTCCGGATAATATTCAATTTGCTATTGGTGATTCAGATTTTACAGATACGAGAGATATTATGACTTGGTTATCTATATATTTTAAGGATAAGAAATTTAAGTCAAAGGCGTTTAAACACCCGGACATTATAAGCTATTTTAGATTTTCTGAAGAAGATATATTGTATTTTGAGATGATGAGTCCAAATCCGGAAAAAAATTTTAATAAATTTTATAAAGATAGTGGACATATATTTTTAAAAGATGAGAATTTTCATGTATTTTTCAAAAATGGAGTAATGGGAAGCTCGCATACTCATAGTGATTTAAATAGTATAAATTTTTATTACAAAGGAAAACCGATTGTTATAGATTCGGGAAGATATACATATGTTGATGGTAATTATAGGAATTTATTAAAAAGCATGGAGGCACATTCTTCTTTGATAGTTGATGATGAATGTCCGGAAATTGTAAAAGGTTCATGGGATTATAATAGATATCCGGAATCATTATCTCTAGAGCTTATTCAAAATGAATTTATTCAATATATTGAGTCAGCTGTATATGGAGAAATAAGTAATTATAATTACATTCATACTAGATATTTAATAAAATTTAAGGATAAGTGCTTATTTGTAATAGATAAGGTTAAAATGAAAGGGAAACATAAGGCTAATATTAGATTTATTTTAGATGAAAATATTAATGAAATAAAAAATTATGGGTTAAAAATATTAGGTGAAGAAAAATATTTTTGTAAAGAAACAAAGATATCCAAAAAATATAATACTTTGGGAAATTCACAAATGTTGGTTAGAGAAGAGGAGTTTGAAGATTCTTTATATATTTCTACAGTTTTTTATGATGAAAGTATTGATATTGAAAAAATTAGTATAAGTCAAACTAATAAAGGGGAAGAATTAATGGGTTCCTTTGCATGGAAGATAAGAGATGAAAAAGAATACATATTGAATCTTAATACTGAGCAAATAATAACAGGAAGTAAAATTTTAAAAATTTATGAAAATGATATTCTAACAAGAGGAAAATGTGTTATTATAAATAATACAGATAGTAAATATTGTAGAATAAAATCATAAAATATGAGGAAAAGATGGCACAAAAATTAACTATTAAAGATATTGCAGAGATGGCAAACACATCTAAGACGACGGTTTCATTTTATTTAAATGGTAGAACTGATAAAATGTCTAAAGATACATATGAGAGAATAAAAAAAGTAATTGATATTACAAATTTTGTACCCAATAGATTAGCAAGGTCTTTAAACTTAAAAAATTCAAATTTGATTGGGGTTTTGATAGGTGATATAACTAATGTATTTTCAAATCAAATAGTAAAGGGTATTGAAGAAATGGCTAGTAAAAATGGATATCAAATTATAGTTGGAAATAGTAATTATTCCCCTGCAACTGAAGAAAAATATATTGATAGGATGTTGCAAATGGGTGTTGATGGATTTATAATTCAACCTACTACAAATTTTGTTAAGATATCTTCTAAAATTGCTAGATCAAACAAACCTATGGTTTTCTTTGATTCTAAATTGTATGATAAGGAAAATAACTGGGTCAAAACTAATAATTTTGATGCGGTTTATAATGCTATAAATAGTTGTATTGATAGAGGATATGAAGATTTTTATTTAATAGCTGCGGATCCGTCTATGCTAAGTACTAGATTAGAAAGATCTCAAGGGTTTATAGATGCATTAAATAATAGAGGATTAACATATAAAAATCTTGTTATAGAAGATAATGTAACAGAGATTGAAGAAATAAGAAAATTTTTTAATTCAAATATAGATTTAAATAAAAATTCTTTGATTTTCGTTCCGAATTGCTGGGCTTTACAAAATGTAAGGACTGCATTACAAGATTACATGAAATATTCTCCTAAGGTAGGGCTTTTAGGATTTGATAATACTGAATGGACTAATTTTACAAATCCAAGTATTTCAACTATTGTTCAACCAGCATATGACGAGGGGAAGGAAACAGCAAGAATTTTGATTGATTTAATCAAAAATGATGATGAAAAATTACATCAACATATATTGGATTGTCATGTAAATTGGAATGATAGTACGGATTTAAAAATATAGGGATGAGTAATTTATGGTTACAGTAGGAATTTATGATATTAATGATGAAATAAGATATGCGGTATCAAGTACAAAAAATAAAAAAATGTTAGTTTCTGGGAAAGATGAAATTATACTTGCTACTAGGACGCTGGAATATAACCCCGGAGATTACATAAAAGTTTCTGTATCAGATAAAAATAGTTTTTTATTTGTGAAATTAGATGAAACATTTGAAGAATCATTAATTTATTTTGGTGATACAACAGAGTTTATTTATAAAATTCCTTTTGGTTCTCAAAAAGAAGCTATGAAAGCCGAATCTTTTTCAGGTAGGTCGGTGTTAATAAGTGCTAGGTTTCCTGATGAATCAGAAATTAAGTCTTATCAAAATTTAAGTAAAAATAGACATGCGGTGGATGTTAATCAAAATGTATATCCTTTTGCATCTACAAATTCCGGGACATCAAGACCGGCATTTATGGCTAAAAATGCTATAGATGGTATTTATGCAAATGATGATCACGGGGTGTATCCATATCAATCTTGGGGAACAAATCAAAAAGATGATGCTAAATTAAAAATTGAATTTGGCAGAAATGTAAAAATAAATAAATTAGGAATTACCTTAAGAGCAGATTTTCCTCATGATACATATTGGAAAAATTTAACCTTACATTTTTCAGATAATAGTAAACTGAAAATTAATTTAGAAAAATCTTCAAAGACTCAATATTTTGATATTGATGAAAAAGAAATTTCTTGGGTTGAGGTAAAAGATTTAATTAAAGGGCAAGAGGGAGATTTTGCTGCATTGACCCAAATTGAATTATGGGGATATAATTTATAGAAATATTTTATTATAATTTTAAAAAGTTGTTGTTGCATAATAAAAATTTTACTTATTTTGCAACAGCAACTTTTTTGATTTTATAATTATTTTCTAACTTCTTTTAGTATTTTTCTTGCTTCTAAACATAATTTTGTAATTTCATCCCATTTTTTTTCTTCAATAAGTTTTTTATCACATATCCATGATCCTCCAACGGAAATAATTTTATCAAATTCTAAGTATTCTCTTAAATTGTTTATATTTATAGATCCTGTCGGCATAAATAATAGATTTCCAAATGGGGCTGATAATGATTTAATAGTTTTTAGCCCGCCATAATTTCCGGCGGGGAAAAATTTTACAACTGATAAATCTGAATTTATTGCTTGCATTACTTCTGAAGGAGTAATGGCACCGGGTATAACGGTAATATTATTTTTTTGAGAAGTTTCAACTACATTTTTATCAAAACCTGGAGAAACAATAAATTTTGCTCCGGCATTAATTACATCAAGTGCTTGGTGGGAATTTAATATTGTGCCGGCTCCAACAATCATTTCTGGAACATTATTTGAAATTTCTTTTATACTATCAATAGCTGCGTTTGTTCTAAAAGTAATTTCTGCAACATCTATTCCCCCTTTTAATAATGCTTTAGCAAGTGGAACTGCATCTTCCTTATTTTCTAGTACTACTACAGGAATTATTCCACAATTTTTAAATCTTTCTAATATATCCATATTTTTCTCCTTGTATGATTTATTTAACTAAATTATATCATTTTAACAAACTTTAGTAAACTAGTTAATTATATTGAAAAACCAACATTTTAATAATATAATAATATATAGAAAAAGTGTGTTTGGAGGCATAAATTGAAAAATATAGTAACTTTAGGTGAAATAATGATGAGACTTTCTACAAGTGGTTTTGAAAGATTTGTAGGTGCTAAAAATTTAGAAATACATTATGGTGGAGGAGAGGCCAATGTTGCGATAGGATTGTCTAATTTTGGACATAACGCAAAATTTGTAACAAAATTACCATTGAATGATTGGGGAAAATCTGCAATTAATACCCTGAAATATTATGGAGTAGATACTTCAAATATTATTGGAGGGGGAGATAGAATTGGCATATATTATGTTGAACCTGGTGTTTCTATGAGATCTTCAAAAGTTATATATGATAGAAAAAATTCTTCATTTTCAAAATCAAATTTTGATGAGTATGATTTTGATTCTATCTTTGAAAATTGTGACTTATTTAATATTTCGGGCATTACTGCAGCAATTTCTAAAGAATGTAAAGAATTGACAAAATTTGCTATAAAAAAAGCTAAAGAAAAGGGATGTTTGGTAAGTTATGATTATAATTACAGAAAAATGCTTTGGGAAAGAGAGGAAAGTATTGAATTTTTAGAAGAAATTTTACCATATGTGGATATTTTAATTGGTTATATTCCAAAAGGGATAGATTGGGAAACTAATGAAATTAATTTTGATGAAGTAAAAAATGGTTTTGAAAATCTTAAAAAATTATATAATATTAAGCTAATTACAAGTACCATAAGGGAATCAGAATCAGCTTCCGATAATAAATTGTACGCTATTTTATATGATGGGAATGATTTATTGGTATCAAAAAAATATAAAATAAGGGTTGCAAACAGAATCGGTGCTGGAGATGCTTATACAGCAGGATTTTTATCAGAATATTTATATGATTCATCAAGTAGAGATATTTTAGAATTTGCTATAGCTTGTTCTTCATTTAAGCATACAGTAATGGAGGATTTTAATATTTGTACTAGAGAAGAAATATTAAAGATTTCAAAAGGAGATGCATCAGGAAAAGTTGAAAGATAGAAAATATTAGATTTGGTAGTAATAGCCTATATCTATTTTTGTATTGTGCTATAATAATATAAAATAATACATTTTATATAGGAGAAATTATGTTTAAGAATAAATCTAAAAAGCTATTCATTATATTTGCATTAATGGCTTTAATATCAGGTATTATAATATTTATAACAAAAACTAAATATCCGGAAACGCTTTTTAGTATTTTGCTAAGTTTATTTATTTTATTTCTTTCAATAGCACTAATTTTTCTTGTGATTTACTCATTTATTGATATTAAGGAAAAGATAAAGAATAAAGATTACATTGGTATAGTAATTTGGATTGTTTTTATAATTGTTATTGTGCTTATAAGATATTTTCGTAAAGTATAATTAACAAAAATATAAAAAACTTATTTTGTAAATTATATTTAATGAAAATTTAAATAAACCCTATTTTGTAAATTATACTTTACAAAAACATTATTGACTGGCTACTTGAAGAATAGGAAAGTGAGGGATATATGAACTTACATGGTATAGAAATTCCTAATAAAATAATTGACGCACTAAGAGACGATAAGCTTGTAATATTTGCCGGGGCTGGGGTATCTGTTGATATGCCCACAAATTTGCCTAAATTTAACGATTTAGTAAGGTTTTTCTCAAAAGGAAGATTTAAAAATTTTATTACATATGATGACAATTTTAATCGAAATGATCAATATTTGGGAAAAATTGAAAATGAAAATGCACTTGTGCATACAAGCGTTGCAGATATGTTTTCTAAAGAAAACTTACAATATAATGATTGGCATAAATCATTGGTGGATCTTTTTGGAAGAAGAAAAAAGGTTAAGATAGTTACAACTAATTATGATAAAATGTTTGAAAAAGTTTGTGAGGAAAAAGGTTTAAATGTAAATATATATTCAAATCCGGCATTACCATATGGAGATGATTTTAGTGGAATAGTTCATATTCATGGGATTGTAGATGAACCTAAAAATATTGTAATTACTGATAAAGATTTTGGAAGAGTATATATGTATCATTCAAATGTAACGAAGTTTTTATCTGATTTATTTAATTCTAATTATGTAGTTTTATTCGTTGGTTATAGCTATAATGATTTAATTATGAGATATTTTACTAGAGCGATTCCTAATTTAGATGAGTCGAATAGATTTATATTTATTGAAAAAAGCCTGGTAGGGACAGTGTCTTCTTTGGGAGTTACACCAATTTTATATGAAGATGGAGATTATGAAACAGTTCACAAGGCTATAAGTAAAATAATTGAATTTACAAATAGGGATGCTTTTTCGTGGGAAAGTAGAATTACTGAAATTTCAAGTGCGAATCCAAGCTTTTTAGATTTACAAACTGATGAAGAGTTAAAACACATCTTAAATGATATTCATTTAATGGATAAATTTTTGAAAAATGTGAACAATTTAGGTTGGTTAGTTTATTTTAATTACAAGGGATATTTATCTAATTTGTTTAAAAATGATAATTTTACGGACTTTGATTATATATTCGGTAATTGGATTTTGAAAAATTTTTTGGGAAAGGATTTTGAAGAATTCAAGTATCTATGTGTTAAAAATAATTTTAATTTAAATTTAAATTTTCAAAAAATGATTATCGATGACTTTGAAAATATTAGTGATGATAAAATTGAACAGATATTATCTTTTATTAAGTTAGAAAAAATGGATGTAGAAATAATAAAAAAAATATCTGAAAGAATTTCAATGACTAAACTTGAATATTATAAGTTGAAAGTTTTTAAAAATTTAATACGATTTAAGTACGAATATAGGAAACTTACAAACTTTTTAGAAAAAAATTCTGGAAATAAGCAAATAGAGATAAATGCTACTACATTTGCTAATAAAAATTCTATAATGAAATACTGGAATTTATTTTCTAATTTTTCTGATGAAAGTTTGATTGATTTGCTCTATTTTATGACTAATCAAATTATAAATTTATATAACAAAAAATCTTTGGGTAGTATAGACATGACTTTTTCGAACTTTGATGTTTTTAAAAATGATGAAGTTAATACTGAGATTGATGCATATATAAATGTTATGAAACAAATAACTACTAAGATTGTAAATGACACCGAACTTAAAATATGGATTAATAAGTTTTTTAATTCGGACATAAAAATTCTTAGAAGATTAAGTTCTTATGTGTATATTTTGAGAAATAATGAAAATCTTATAAGTTTATTTGATAATATGAGAAAACTTTCTGATTTTGAAAAGGAAGAAATAACATTTTTGATTAAAAAGTTTTATCCGAGTGAAAAAAATGAAAGTTTATTAAAATATAAAAATAGTAATATAGAAATAAGAAACATCACAAAATCTGATTTAGAGGCGAATGTTGTAGAAAATATTAATTATATATTAAATTATGAGGGGGCGAATAAATCCAGAAAATCTATATTGAAGGATATTTCGGAAATTTCCGTTAAAAATTATGATTTTGCAATGAAAGTTTTGGATGTTTTAATATATAAAAATAAGCTAAATTCAGATATTTGGGATTATTTAATAAAGGGATTAAGTGAAAATGAAATTGTATTAATTAAGTTGATGGATGTTTTGAAAAAGCTTGATCATCCTATGATTCTTAAAGAAAAGACTTATATTTTATCTCTTTTTATAAAAAGAATTATTGAAAAAAATGATTTTTCAAAATATAAGGATATGATTTATATTTTGGTAGAATTTTTAATAAAATTGATACAAAATGCTAAGAATTATAATCCTGATAAAGTATTGGCATGGTCTGATATAACGTTTAGTTCTACATATGGTGTGATTGCTCATTGTTATATAAGAATTACTCAAAAAAATTATGAATTTAATTTTAACAATGAAGAAATAAAATTATTTATGGAAAAAAATATTCTTTCTTTGTTAAATAATTCTGAAGCGAAGGATTCAAAATTTGTCATAGTTGGGAATTTGTCAAATTTATATACAATAGATAAAAACTGGACTTGTGAAAATTTGATAGAAATATTTAGCAGTGAAGATTCATCAGAATTTGAAATTGCTTGGAAGGGATTTTTAACATTTTCACGTATATATCCGGAAATTTCTATATTGATGAATAGTAATTTTCAATCTGCCATAAGAAGAATTGGTGAATTAAGAGATTTGAAATATCATCAAGAATTTGTAAAATCATATTCAAAGCACATTTTAAATATAACGGATAATCCACTAGATAATTATATTCCAAATATATTTCTATTAAAAAAAGAATATGTAATCGTATTTTATCAAGTTTTAGTAAATTATTTGAGTGAAAATGGTGAAGAAAATAAATTAGTAATGTGGGAAAATTGGATTAAGGAGTTTATTTTTAATAGATTAAACAATTTGCCTATAAAATTAAAAGCTGATGAATTAGAATATATTATTCAAATACTGGTAAATATTTCTGATGAATCAGATGCTTTTAGATTGTTCAATAAATTGCCGAAATATGAAAATCAAAGATTTGATTTTATTTTGAATATTGATGTTTATGATTATGTGAAAAGTCATCCTAAATCTATGAATTATTTAATTACCTATATTACAGATATTTTTGTAGTTCAAAAAAAACAAACGCCTGATGTAAGAGTTTTAGATAAAGTTAAGGAAATTGCTTCTATGTATGAAAAATTGGAATTACAAGACAATTTTGTTTATAATAGTAAAATATTAGGAATTTAGTAAAGGTAGTACTATGGACGATTTACATTTAAAAAATGCAATTTCTTTGAAAGAAATTGAAAGGTCTATTCAAAAAACATATAAAATAGAGACGTTTTCAAAATTTTTAAAAGCACTCGATGAGTATAATTTAATAGAGAATGGAGATAAAATAGCAGTGGGAGTAAGTGGGGGGAAAGATTCTCTCCTTTTGGCTAAGATGTTTCAAATGCTTCAAAGATTTTCCAGAGTGAAATTTGAGGTGGAATACATCGCTATGGATCCTGGATTCAGACAAAGTGATAGAAAAAAATTAGAAGAAATTTGCCGATATTTAGATATACCTGTAAAAGTTTTTGAAACCAACATATTTGATGTGGTTTCAGAAGTAGCAAAAGATAGTCCTTGCTATTTATGTGCGAGAATGAGAAGAGGGAGTCTGTATAGTAAGGCTAAGGAATTAGGGTGTAACAAGCTTGCACTTGGACATCATTTTAACGATGTAATTGAAACAATTATGCTAAATATTTTATGGGCTGGAGCGTACAAATCAATGTTACCTAAAATAAAAAGTCAAAATTTTGAGGGACTTGAGCTTATTAGACCTTTATATCTTGTGGAAGAACGAGATATTATTAGGTGGATAAATAACACTGGTATAGTGCCGATGGACGAAGCTTGCCCAATAACAAAAAAAGAAAAAGATAGTCAAAGGGCAAATATTAAAGAACTCATTGAAAATATGAAAAAAACAAATCCAAATGTAGAAAAGTCTATTTTTAAATCATCAGAAAATGTAGGGATTAAAGCTGTATTAGGATATATAGATGATGGAGAAAAACATTCATTTTTAGATGAATATGAAAAATGAAAATATTATAAAAACCTGTGGTCAAATGATTTTAAGTTTATTTGATCACAGGTTTAAATTTTATTTAATTATTAAATTATTATTTTAAATTTTTTAACATACTTGATAAGAACCACTTATGTTTTAAATATGCTGTTGAATGATCTTCCATCATGTTTGCTACATAGAAATTACCTTCTTCATCAGCTGCTTTTCTTACATCTAAAGCGAATTCGTTCATTTCTTTTACGTATTCCAAAGCTAATTCTATAGCTTCTCTATCTGTAAAAGATCTTTGTTCTAAATCTGATAGTGTTGTTTCAGCAACGTATTCTTTCATTGATGATAGAGGAGTTATTCCCTGCATTTTTAATAATTCTGCAACTTCATCTAAATATGCAAAACCTTCATCATAAAGAACTTCTAAATATTCATGTACTTGTTTGAATTGACTACCTTCTAAGTTCCAGTGTAAGTTGTGTAACTTTACGTTTCCAAATGCTAGATTTGCTAAATATGTGTTTAATTTTTTCATTATATACCTCTTTCTTATAACATTATTTTATTATTACTTATATTTTAATTATACCCAAATTAAAAATATTAAACTTTTTATGATATAATTAATAAAAATATAGGAGTAAATATGATTTATATAGTTTTGATATTATTTTTATCGATAGGGATAGTTTATAATTTAGTAAAATACGTTGATATTCAATATAGAACTGCAATTACAAAATCTAATTATATTTCATTTATAACAATGGCGATATTGTTATTTGTGGTTATAAGTTTTGCAAGATATAATTTTTATAATTATATTTTGGCTATCTTGTTATTATTATTTGCAATTTCGGGTATTATAAGTAAAGGATTTAATAGAAGAGGGATTATTACAACGGGGAATATAACTTTCCTAGCAAAATTTATAAGATGGGATAGTGTGAAAAATATGGAATTAACTTATCTAAGTGAGGGTTATGTGGACTTGATATTATCTACAGACACTTTTGCTTTAAAACATAGATATCCTGAAGAATATGAAGAACTTTTATTAAAAATAAAGAAAGAATTAAAATTATAAGGGGAATTATGAAATTTTATGGAACAATGATTTGTGGTGACACAATACACGCAGATAAAGTTTTAAGAAAAAACAAAATAGAAGTAGAATATATTGACATTACAGCTAAGACAAGATTTATGAAAGAATTTTTAGCATTAAGAGATTCTAGGGTTGAATTTGACAAAGCAAAGTCAGATGGGAAAATTGGTATACCGGCATTTTTATTAGATGATGGTACAATTGAATTCGATGTATACAAATTAGAAGGTGTTACAGAAAAAATTGATGAAGATAAGGAAGATGAGGCACCTCAAATGTGTGGATTTTAATAGCTTTACAGGGGGGATAATGAATAAAATTAAATATTTTTCATTTTTAATATTTACTCTTATGTTAATAGTGGGCTGTTCTAATAATTCTGGTAAGGTATCACATAGTACCGTTAAAAAACAACAAGAAATTCAAGAGCAAGATTTATATATTAATGGAAAAAAAGAAAAAGTTAAAGTATTTAAAAACGTTAAGAAATATAATGTTGAATATAAGGATAAATTATTTGTTTTAGATGAAAGTCAATATGAAAAATTAAAAAAAGAGGATAATAAATTACTTTTAACATTTGATAAAAAGATTATTGAAAATTTTGATAAAAATAATATTGATACATATAGAAAATATGGTACATTTTATCAAGTATTATTAAAAAATGGAGAAACTTTACAATTTTTTGATAAGCCAAGTGCAGGTAAAGAGGCGAGTGGAGATGATTTAAATTCAAGAATTGTTGGAGTTTATAAGCATGGAGATCATTGGCATGTAAAATTGGATGATGGTAGTGAATATATTACACATGATGATCCTACACAAATTATTCCTAATGTAAAAGTTGGAAAATATGAAGGAAGCCATGACGGAAAAGAAAAAAATATAAATTTAACTAAAAATAAAGAGAAAAAAGAAAAACCTAAAAAGAGCCTAAATCTTATGAGATATTATAAGATTGAAGAATTGAAAGATAAGGGGATTGTAAAAGCTTCTGTTCATGGAGATCATTGGCATTTATTTGATGCTAATGGTAAAGAATATATTACTCATGAAGATCCTCGTGGAAAATTAGATGGAGTAAAAATAGAAGAATATACTGGTAAAGGTGAATAATATAATAACTATAGTCTAATCTGAAATATGATTAGACTATTTTTGTATTCTACTATTTAGCTATAGTGTTTTGTGTTAAAATATATATAATAAAAAATTACAGGAGTTAAAATTGAGAAAATTAATAGCGTTAGATTTAGATGGTACACTTCTAAATTGGAGAAAAAAAATAACTAAAAGAACAATTGATGCTTTGGAAAAGGCTCAACAACAAGGACATGTGGTTATGATTGCAACAGGACGTCCTTTTGAATCTTCATTAAAGCATGCTGTAACTGTTAAAGTTGATAAATATGGAGGATTCATATCTAATTTTAATGGAGGTCTAATTACAAATATAAAGACTAATGAAATAATCTCAGATACAAAGTTTGAAATTAATTTGCTTAAAGAGATTATTGAGTTTATAGATGAACTTTGTGTAGATTATTCAATTTTACATGATAAAAATCTATACACAAATTATCATAGCAAGTGGTTATTTAGAATTTATAGAAAGGCAATTGGGCAAAATGTAATTAAAGATGACAGACATTTTGATAAAATAAATTTTTCAGTAAATAAAATTTTATTAAATGACTCAATGAAAAATTTGAAAATCACAAGAAAATTAATAGAAGAAAAATTTAAGGGAAAATTAGAAATTAGTTTTTCATCTCCAGTATCTATAGAAATAACTCCAGCAAATACATCTAAAGGCCGAAGTGTATTAAAAGTTGCTGAAAAATTAGGTATACCTAGAGAGGATACTATTGCATTTGGTAATTATGGTAATGATATTTCAATGATTACTTTATGCGGAACCGGTGTGGCTATGAAAAACTCTTCAAAAGAATTAATTAATGTAGCAGACAATGTAACCGATACAAATAATAGAGATGGGATTGCTAAATATTTAGAAAAATATGTATTAAAATAAAGACACTATCTAAATTAAGCAAACTAAAATAACTTTTAGATAGACTGTTATAGATGATATTAATATAAATAAATTGTATCACGAATGTTTAACAACGGTAATACAAAAAAGATTTTTTATATGTAAAGGAGAAAAAATGAAAAAATTAATAGCGATAGATATTGATGGTACGCTGATAAACAGTAAACATGAAATATCTGAAAGAACTAAAAAAACTTTACTTGAAGCTCAAAAGCAAGGTCATAAAATTATGATTTCATCAGGTCGTTCGCAAAGAGGTGTTGAAAAATACTATAAAGAATTAGAGTTAGACAAATATGAGGGATATATTTGTAATTATAATGGTGCTGTTGTCACAGATGTAAAAACAAATGAAATTATTATAAATCACACATTAAATCTTGAAAAAATGAGGGAAATGCTTAAATTTTCAAAAACTCAGGATATTTATTTTGTTATTTATTTTAATAATATAGTATATACAGATAATTTATCTACATATAATTTAGATGATATTTTAATTAAAAATGATACATTATTAAAATATGTACCTAATCTTGTGGATTCAATAGATTTTAAGCCTAATAATATTTTATTTACACAAGATGCTTCAAAAATGACTGAACCATCTAAAAATATTTTTGAAAAATTTAAATATGATTTTGAATTTGTATATTCTGAACCATTTTATTTTGAAGCAATGCCTAAAAATGTTTCAAAAGGAGAAACATTAGTAGAAGTTGCTGAAAAATTAGGATATAACATTTCTGATACAGTGTCTTTTGGAGATCAAGGTAATGATTTTACAATGATAAAATTAGCTGGTACTGGTGTAGCTATGGGAAATTCCATTGATGAATTAAAAGAAATTGCTGATTTTGTTACAAAAACTAATGATGAAGATGGAGTGGCAGAATATATTGAAAAATATATTTTAAATTAGAGTTTTACAAAATTTAAATTGCAAATAGAGCTTTTTTTAAAGGAGAATAAGGATGAATGTTTTAGTTTACCTAGGCTCAAAACTAGGAAATAATGAAATTTTTAAGGATGCAGCTGTGGAGCTTGCAGATTGGATAGCTTTTAATAGATATGGATTAGTATATGGTGGAAATGAAAAAGGACTTATGGGTATTTTGGCGGAAAGAGCAATATCTAAAAATGTAGAAGTTATAGGAGTGATGCCAACTTATTTAAAGGAAATTGAAACTGTTAAAAAAAATCTTACTCAATTTATAGAAACTGAAACTATGCAGGAAAGAAAAGATATTATGAGAGAAATGTCGGAAGTATGTATTGCTCTGCCTGGAGGACCGGGTACAATGGAAGAAATCACAGAAGCTTTTTCACTTCATTTGGTAGGTCAAAACCCGAATGCCTGTATTTTGTTTAATAAAAATGGATATTATGATGAACTGAAAAACATGTATGACAATATGGTTAAAAATGGTTTTTTAACAAAAGAAGATAGAAGTAAATTGTTATTTTCTGAGGATTTTGATGAAATAGATCAATTTATAAAAATGGTGTTAAAAAAATAATTTTATATATTGTGGAAAAATTTTTATAGAGTGTGTGCAAGAAAAAGTGGATTATTTAGTTATAAAAAAATAATATATAGTATATTTATAATAAAATAACTAAAAAATATACAAAATGTGATTGAGATCACATTTAAAGAGTGAAATTTGTGACCGTTATCACAAATGTTCGTTAATAATATACTTATTGGAAAAACTGGGAAATATGAGGTATAATAATAAATGAAGCAATACGCTATAAAAAATTTGAAGGGAGACTTTAATGGGTAAATATTCAGATAAGCTAACTAAAGAACAAAAATTAGAAATGCTTAAATTAATGGAAGTTTGTAGACATTTTGATTTACAATTATCAAAATTGTTTGCAAGAGGTTTAGTTGCGGGTATGACACACTATTCAGTGGGAGAAGAAGCAGCTAATGTAGGTGGTATATATGCAATGAGAAAAGAAGACTTGATGTATTCAAATCACAGAGGTCACGGGCAAACTATTACTAAAGGTATAGATATTAATAGAATGATGGCTGAAATCCTAGGTAGGGAACCGGGATATTGTAAAGGTCGTGGTGGTTCGATGCACGTGTTTAACTTAGAAGTAAATAATATGGGATGTAATGGTATTGTAGGTGGTGGACATGGTATAAGTATCGGAGCTGCATTTGTACAAAAACAAAAGAAAACAGGTAATGTAGTAGTTTCATGTATGGGTGATGGAGCAACAAATGAAGGTTCATTCCACGAAACATTAAATATGGCTTCAATTTGGGATTTACCAGTTGTTTACTATGTAATTAATAATAAATATGGTATTTCAATGGATATACATGATGCTATAAATGTTGAACATATTACAGATAGAGCTTCAGCTTATGGGGTTAAAGCTATTCATGTTGAAGATGGTAATGATGTTTTAGCAGTTTATGATGCCATGAATGAAGCAATTGAACATGCAAGATCAGGTAAAGGACCGGTTTTAATGGAAGTTGAAACATATAGATGGTTTGGTCATTCAGCAAGTGATGCAGGGGCATATAGATCAAGAGAAGAAATAAATTCATGGAAAGAAAGAGATCCAATCGAAGCTTATAGAAAAGTTTTATTAGATACAAAAGTAGCTAATATTGATGAATTAGATAAAATTAGAGATGAAGCAATTAAAGAAGTTGATGAGGCGGTAGTATTTGCTAAAAATGCACCATTCCCACAAGAAAATGTTGCTTTTGAAGATAATTTAGCAGAATAGTAAAGAGTTTATATATTTAGATTAAGCAGAGAAAAGGAGAAAAGTATGGGTGAAAAGAAAATAATGCAATTTCGTGAAGCAATAAAATACGCTATGGTAGACGAAATGCGTTTAGATGAAAATGTATTTTTAATTGGTGAAGATGTAGGTATTTTTGGTGGTGATTTTGGTACAACAGTAGGAATGATTGAAGAATTTGGACCAAAAAGAGTTATTGATACACCAATTTCAGAAGCAGCAATAAGTGGTTTAGCTACAGGTGCTGCTTCAGTAGGTATGAGACCAATTGTTGATATGACATTTATGGATTTTGTTACAATTGCTATGGATTCGATTGTTAACCAAGCTGCACCTATGAGATATATGTTAGGTGGAGAAGTACAAGTTCCGGTGGTATTTAGATGTGCTAATGGGGCAGGTACAGGGGCTTCATCACAACATAGTAAAACTTTAGAATCATGGTTTACACATATTCCGGGATTAAAAGTTGTTGCACCATCAAATCCAAATGATGCATATGGATTATTAAGAGCAGCTATTAGAGATAATAATCCGGTAATTTATTTAGAACCAAAATCACACTTTGGTATGAAGGGTGAAGTTGATGCAAGTGATGATAATATTGCTGAAATCGGTAAAGGTAAGATTGTTAGAGAAGGTAAAGATGTAACAATTGTATCTTGGGGGAAAGCTTTTGTTTTATGTGAAAAAGCTGCTGAAGAATTAGCTAAGGAAGGCGTTGATGTAGAATTAGTGGATATTATGACATTAATTCCATTAGATGAAAAAATAATTTTTGATTCTGTAAAGAAAACAGGAAAATTAGTTGTTGTACATGATTCATTCAAAACTAGTGGTTTTGGTGGTGAAATAGTAGCAAGAGTGGTTGAAAGTGAAGCATTTGATTTTATTGATGCTCCAATCAGACGTGTTGCCAGTGCGGATACACATGTACCATCAGCTCCAAATTTAGAAAAAGCAGTTCAACCAAGTGTTGAAAAAGTTAAAGAGGCAGTATTATTAACAGTTAATAAAAAGTAAAAGGAGAAGCTATGTCAGACAAAAAATTTAGAGCTACTCCAGC
This sequence comes from Helcococcus sp. KG196, assembly GCF_046035495.1. NCBI lineage: Bacteria > Bacillati > Bacillota > Tissierellia > Tissierellales > Peptoniphilaceae > Helcococcus > Helcococcus sp. KG196. Next base: position 34,461 of record NZ_JBFNFI010000006.1, on the reverse strand, counting down.
CGCAAGAAGATATGCTAAAGAACACGGTATTGACTTGTCACAAGTTAAAGGTACTGGAGCAAAAGGTCGTGTGCATTTAGATGATATAACAGAATTTAAGTTACATGGAAGAATTAAAATTTCTCCATTAGCATTAAAAATTGCAGAAGTCGAAGGGCTAAATGTTCAAGTAATTCAAGGTACAGGACCAAAAGGTAAGATCATGAAAGAAGATGTATTGGCACTTCTACATGGTGAAGATAATAAAGAAGAAAAAGCTGTAGCAGCAAAATCGGAGGCAAAACCGGTTGAAAAAGAAGAAAATCCAGACTATGAAGTAGTTAAGATTTCACCGGTTAAGAAGGTTGTTGGTAAGAGAATGAGGGAATCTGTAGATATTTCACCAACATATATGGTAAGTGTTTCTGTTGATATGACAAACTTATTAGCATTTAGAAAACAAACGGTTGATATGGTTGTTGATAGAGTTGGACAAAAACCATCTGTTACAGATTATATTTCATTAGCTACAGTTAAAACATTACAAAAACATCCATATGTAAATTCATCAGTCAGCGAAGATGGACAAAATATCTTATTACACAAACATGTAAGCTTAGCGATAGCTGTAGGTACAGATGAAGGTTTATATGTACCAGTTGTAAAAAATGCTGATGAAATGAGTTTTACAGAATTAGTTGTTGAAAGTAAGAGAGTAATTAAAGCGACGTTGGATAAAAAATTAAAACCTGCAGAAATGCAAGGCTCAACATTTACAATATCTAACCTAGGTATGTATGGTGTTGATAACTTTACATCAATAATTAATCAACCAAATACAGCTATTTTGAGTGTGAGTGCAACAATTCAAAAACCGGTTGTAGTAAATGGTGAAATTGTAGTTAGACCTATGATGAATGTATCCTTAAATGCTGACCACAGGGTAATTGATGGTTTAGAAGGAGCTAAATTCATGCAAACATTGAAGAATAATTTAGAAAATCCAGTTGGATTGTTAATTTAATTAGGAGGATAAAATATGGCATATGAAGTTATCATGCCCAAAGCCGGCTCAGAAATGGAAGAGGGCGAAATTGTACAATGGCTTAAAAATGAAGGTGATAAAGTAGAAGTTGGGGAACCTTTATTAGAAATCGTAACAGATAAAGTAAATATGGAAGTTGAAGCAGAAGATGCTGGTACATTATTAAAAATATTACACAAAGCAGGAGAAGTAGTTCCGGTTGTAACTACAATAGCTTGGATTGGTGAACCGGGAGAAGAAATTCCGGCAGCTGGGGGAGCAGCACCGGCATCAGATTCAGCTCAAGTAGAAGAAGTTGTAGAAAAAGCGAAAGAAGATGTTATGCCTGCATCAGTAGCAAAAGCAGCAGAAGAAGCAGCACCAAAGAGAGAAAGAAAAGGTGAATACGATGTTGTCGTTATTGGTGGTGGACCAGCTGGTTATGTGGCTGCAATTAAAGCTGCTCAATTAGGTGGTAAAGTTGCTGTTGTTGAAAATAGTGTAGTTGGAGGTACTTGCTTAAACAGAGGATGTATTCCGACAAAAGCATACTTACACAATGCAGAAATTATTCATAGCATTAAAGAAGCTGAAAGTAGAGGTATTAAGTTAGTTAACGATGCATTCTCAGTAGATATGGCTAAAACAGTTGCTGTAAAAAATGGTGTTGTTAAGAAACTTACAGGTGGTATCGCCGGTTTATTTAAATCATACGGAATTAAGTTATTCAACGGTTTAGGAACAATTACTAAAGATAAGAAAGTTTTAGTAAATGGTGGTGAACATGTAATTGATGCTGATAAGATTATCATGGCTGGTGGTTCTAATGTAAGAATGTTAAACTTACCAGGTTTAGACAGCAAGAGAGTATTAACATCTGATACAATATTAGATTTAGAAGAATTACCAAATAGATTAGTTGTTGTTGGTGGTGGTGTAATCGGTGCTGAAATTGGGCAAGCATTCTCATCATTTGGGTCAAAAGTTACAATAGTTCAAGGTTCAGATAGAATCTTAAATGTGTTAGATAAAGATTTATCAGATGTTGTAACAAAGAGATTCCAAAAAGATGGAATTGAAATTATCACGGATGCAAGATTTGCTGGTGTTGAAGAAAATGGAAATGAAATTAAAGTTAAATTAGAAGGTAAAGATGATATAGTTGCTGATTATTTACTATTGTCAGTAGGTCGTGTACCAAACTTAAGTGGTTTAGGTGAAATCGAACTAAAACAGGAAAGAGGAAGATTAGTAGTTAACGAATACATGGAAACATCTGATCCGGATATCTACGCACCAGGTGATGTAAATGGTGAATTGATGCTAGCTCATGCTGCGTTTAAGATGGGTGAAAGAGCTGCTGAAAATGCAATGGGACACCGTAAGAAAGTAAGCTTGAAGTCAATTCCTTCAGCAGTATATACATTCCCGGAAGTTGCAACAGTTGGTTTAACAGAAGAAGATGCTAAGAAGAAATACGATATTAAAGTAGGTAAATTCTCATTTGCAGGTAATGGTAGAGCATTAGGTGCAAACAAGGCTGAAGGATTTATTAAAGTAATCATGGATACAAAATATCATGAAATTTTAGGTGTACACATTGTAGGACCAAGTGCAGCAGAAATTATCAATGAAGCTGTAACAATTATAGAAACAGAAATGACAGTAGATGATGTATTGGAAGCAATGCATGGACATCCAACATATTCAGAAGCTTTATACGAGGCATTTGCTGATTGTTTAGATATTAGTATACATTTACCTAAAAAGAAAAAATAATTTTAATGTGGAAGAAGTGAGAAATGATATATTTAGAAGCTAAAGGTAATGATCCTGCATATAATACAGCTTTAGAGCTATTTGCTTTTAATGAACTTGCGAAAAAAGATAATGTATTTATGTTATGGATTAATCAACCATGTATTGTTGTTGGAAAAAATCAAAACACAAGGGAAGAAATAGATCAACATTACTGTGATGAAAATGACATAAAGATTGTTAGAAGAATTAGCGGAGGTGGAGCAGTCTACCACGACTATAATAATCTAAATTATACAATTATTTCAAATGAAGACGATGAAGCGGACTTTAACTTTAAGTCATTGAGTCAACCGGTAATAGATACTCTTGCGGAAATGGGAGTAAAGGCTGAGTTTACAGGAAGAAATGATTTGCAAATTGGAGATCAAAAATTTTGCGGAAATGCTCAGTACATTAAAGGTAAGAGAATAATGCATCATGGGTGTATTATGTTTGATGTTGATTTATCGGTTCTTACAAAAGCTTTAACAGTCTCAAAAGATAAATATGAGTCGAAAGGTAAGAAATCAGTAAGAGCTAGAGTTACAAACATTAAGCCACATTTGGAAGATCAAACTTTAACAGTTAAAGATTTTATGAATACTTTAAGAAACTTTATGGATAAGAAGTATCATATGGAAGAGTACGTTTTAACTGAAGAAGATGAAAAGAAAGTTTTAGCTATTAAAGCTGAAAAAAATGATTCTTGGGATTGGGTTTATGGAAAAAATCCTGAATTCACAGTTCAAAGAAAGAGAAAATTACCTACTGGTAAGGTGGAAGCTAATATTAATGTAATTAATAATGTTATAGAAAATGTTAAATTTTATGGAGATTTTTTTGGAGTTAAGGATGTTGTTGAATTAGCTCAAAAATTACAAGGAATCAGATATGATAGAAAATCAGTAGAAAAAGTTATAAATAGCGTAAACATTAATGAATATTTCATGGGAGGAACTAATGAAGAAGCTATAGATGTTTTAGTTGATTAATAACTTGAAGGGCTGCAACAAAATAATTATAGAGGTTATTTTGTTGCAGCTTTTAATTTTATTAAAATTAAATTTGACAAATAATGTAAATATTAATTTTATAAGAATTATAGGAAATTTTTTTAATAAATAATTAAATTTTATCATTTACTTAATTTTATAAGTTGATTTTAAAAAATATATTTATATTTAGTTTAATAAAGGAGATTTAAAAAATCTTTTGTATTAAGTAAGTATTTAAAATTTTTTTGTTATATGTTATCATTTTAAAAGTAAAATATATTAGGAGGAATTTATGAAAAAAATTATAAGTTCAATTATGGCTTTAGTGATGGTTTTTTCTTTAGTTGCTTGTAGTTCTACTACAAAAAAAGAAACAAAGAAAGAAACTAAAAAAGAAACAATGGAAGTAGAAAAAAAGGTAGAAAATTCTGCGGAAAAGAAATATACATCAGTAGCTATTGATGATAAACATGCTATTGCAACGAATGATAATAAAACATTTGAAATATATGAATTAAGTTCAAAATATCATCCAAAATTAACAATGGGTAATAAATATGAATTTAAGATTGATCCTGCAAAGATTCAAGGTAATAAATTAAAATTCGATAAAGAATTAGAAATGTTGGGAGTTAAAGTAGGATTTCCATTATCAATTCAAGGTTATCAAAAATTAACAGAAAAAGTTAAAAATGTAAAAGTTGTTGACACAAGAGATGCTAAATCTTTTGGTGAAAAAACAATTGAAGGAGCTATTAATTTAAATGGTGCTGAAGCTTTAAAAGCAGTTGCATCAAAAAAATTGGCAAACTTCAAAAACGATAGTTTAAAAGATTTTACATCAAAAGATATTGTTGTTATATTTGGTAAATCTCCAGAGGAAAATGCGGCAGTTGCAGAAATATTATTTAATGTTTCACATGTAATGGTAACATTTAATGGTGGGGATATTAAAGAAGTTTTAAAATAAAATAATAAAAAATTCCACTTTAGAATATTTTAATCTTTAATGAGATTTTAATATATTTAAGTGGAATTTTTATTTTATTTTAATTTGAAGTTATCAACTCTTTCTTTGTTAAGTTTGTCGGTTAATTTTTTAAATGATAAATATATATTTTTATAGGCATCTTCGGCAGATTTTGGTTTTAATGTATTCCATGATAAAACAGCATTTTTCCATGTTGTCCATACTTCGTCATATTCCTTAAATATAGGTTTGTTTTTTGATTTTGCATAAGAATCTATAACTATTTTTATCAGATCTTTATCCTTTTTATTAAGTTCGGATTCTTCATATGTCTTATAACTTACATTTTCTAATATTTTACCTGTTGATTTATATAGTTCGATTGCATTTTTAGGATTTACCAGCTCTGTGATTAATTTTATAGCTAATTTCTTTTGTTCTAATTTATCATTAAGTCTGGAATTTATACCCAGTCCCCATCCACTTTTCCAATGAGAAAGAGAGTTGTTAAATATAGTTATATTAGATAGAGGGTATATATCAACATTTCCTTTATATATTTCATTGGATATTATCCCATCGCTAGATGAGACCCATGGGCCATCTATCACTACAACTCCTTTTTTTCCGGTTTGAAAGTTCTCATTTATATATTTAGAACTAGATGTAGGATTTAGTATATCAATCGACTTTTCACTATGTTTTTTCCAATAATCAAATATAGCGTTGAATGCTTGTTGTTTGTTTTTTTCTAATTTGTTGTATTCAATAGCATAATCAGATGTAAATTTTCCCCCTTCAAGATTTAGTAATTTAATACCGGATGCATTATTTAATGATGCAGTATACCATCCATCAAAAATTGGAAATAAAATATTGTCTTTATCTTTTACTTTAGTAAATTCAATTTTTTTATTTAGATCTATATTTTCACTCTTTGCGTTTTTAGTATTTACAAACGCTATTAGAGTTTCTAAATTATAAGGAAAACCATAATATTTATCATTTACTTTCATATTTCCTGCTAATCCCTTATCAAAATTTTCAAAACCTCCAAGTTTATTTGATATTTCTTTACCTGGAATTGATGATAAAACATTTTTAGAATATAGATTTGAAAATTTATCTAAAGGAAATGCAAAAACATCAGGGGCATCAGGATTTAACATATCTATATTTATAACATTAAGTGCCTCAAAAGCTGATATTTCCTTTATATTTATCTTTGCATCAGGATTTTTTCTCATTATCTCATTAGCAATTTTTTCATAATAGGGAATCCATTTTTTATCTGCTGTTACAGATATCGTTCCTTTTAATTTTTTTTCAGTTTTTAACTCTTTTTTTGGTTCATCTATTTTTTTATATTGGGAACATGCGTTTAAACACAATATAAAGATCAGTAAAAAAGCTAATACTTTATTTTGTTTTTTCATATTGTCTCCTAGTTTTTTATTTATATAAAAATTGTACAACTATTAAAATAAATTTGCAAATTTGATATAATTAATAGCATATAATAAAAGTATAAAGATATTGGAGTAAATATGAATGTTTCGGCAATTTTTCATAATCATGAATCAAATTATTCATTTGCAATGGAAAATAATAAAATAGTAATAAGGTTAAGAGTTAGTAAGTTTGATGATTTAAGGGTTTATCTAGTTTATGGTAAAAAATATGATTATCAAAATGAGCAAAATGAAATGGAAATGTATATAAAATATGAGGATCAATTTTTTGCTTATTTTGAAACTACAATAGAGGTTGAAGATAAAAGGTTTGCATATATTTTTAAGATTATTGAAAATGGTGAAACATATTATTACAGTGAAGATGGATTAAGTGAAAACTATGATTTCTTTAATAGTTTTTATAATTTTTTTCAAATACCTTATATAAATGAAGTTGATGTACATAAAGAAGTAAAATGGCTTAAAAATGCTGTTTTTTACCAAATCTTCGTAGATAGATTTTTAATGGGTGATGAAGAAAAAGACAAATCATATATTAATCTTAAATGGGGAGAAAAACCTAACCCTAAAAGTTTTGCTGGAGGAGATTTAAGAGGGATTATAGAAAAACTTGATTATATTAAGTCTTTGGGGGTTAATGTAATTTATTTAACACCAATATTTTCATCAATATCAAACCATAAATATGATATAAATGATTTTTTTGAAGTTGATAAACATTTTGGTAGCAAAAAAGTTTTAAGAGAATTAGTGGATAAGGCACATTATTTAGGTATAAGAATAGTTTTAGATGCTGTGTTTAATCACTGTTCAGATCAATTAATGCAATTTGAAGATGTTAAGAAAAATGGATTGAAATCAAAATATCATAATTGGTTTATTATAGATGGTGATTATCCTGATATGGAAAATGTGAATTATGAGACTTTTGCTTCAGTTGCATATATGCCAAAATTTAATACGTCAAATTCAGAAGTAGCTTCATTTTTATTAAGAGTTGCAAAATATTGGACAAATGAAATTGGAATAGATGGTTGGAGACTTGATGTTTCTGATGAATTGTCACATGATTTTTGGAGACAATTTAGAAAAGAGATAAAATCTATTAATGAAGATATAGCAATAATTGGTGAATCTTGGCATAATTCATATTCTTTTTTACAAGGAGATCAATTTGATTCAATAATGAATTATGCATTTACAAAATCATGTTTAGATTATTTTGCTTGGGAAAATATAAATGTTGAGAAAATGGCAAATAGGTTAAACTCAATTTTAATCAGAAATAAGACTCAGGTAAATAATATGATGTTAAATCTTTTAGATTCTCATGATACTTTAAGATTCTATACACAGGTACAAAAAGATAGTAAAAAACTATTGTCAGCTATTGCACTAATGACATTTTTCCCAGGGTCTTCAATGATTTATTACGGGACTGAAATTAAAATGGAGGGAGGATTTGACCCTGATTCAAGAAGAACTTTCAATTGGAATGAGGGGGAATGGGATAGCAAATTTATGGATGAAATAAAGACTTTATTAAATATAAAATCTGAAAATGAATTGCTGAAAAATGGAGAGGTTAAGATATATTCTAAAGATAAAACTTTATTTGTTGAAAGGTATATTGATAACCTTAAAATTACTTTGAAAATTAATGAAAACTTTGAATTTAAAATAGATTTTTAATATTTAAAATGAAGGAATCATAATGAAGAAAATATCAATACTGGTTAAACCGGCATCATCATTTTGTAATATGAGATGTAAATATTGTTTTTATTCGAATGTTTCATCACTTCGAGAAGTAAGAACATTTGGTAATATGACGAAAGAAACAACAGAAAAGATGATAGAAAATATATATAAAGATTTAGATGATGGAGATGAATTGAATATGGCATTTCAAGGAGGAGAGCCTACTATGGCGGGATTGCCATATTTTGAACATTTAATAGTATGTATCAATAATCAAATCAAAGATGTAAGAGTAAATTTTGCTATTCAAACAAATGGTATGCTTATAAATGAAAAATGGTGTGAATTTTTAAAAAAATATAATTTTCTTGTAGGATTATCAATAGATGCTGAAAAAAAATATCATGACTCAAATCGTTTAGATATTTGTAAAAACGGGACTTATAATAAAGTGATAAATACAAAAAAACTATTTGATAAATATGAAATAGAATACAATGTTTTAACAGTATTAACTGAACAATTATCACACTGTGGAAAAGAAGTATTTGATTTTTTATTGGAAAATAAAATAAAATATGTTCAATTTATTCCTTGTTTAGACAAACTTTACATAAATCCGGATGAAGAAAGAAGTGAATATGCCTTAACACCTCAAGGATTTTACAGATTTTATTCTGAGCTTTTACCATTATGGTTAAACGAATTAAAAAATAAAAATTATATATCAATAAAATATTTCGATGACATATTTAATTTAGTTGTAAAAAGACAAGTTACAGCTTGTGGAGTGGTGGGATTCTGTCGAGTTCAATTTGTAATTGAAGGCGATGGAAGTGTATATCCATGTGATTTCTTTGCACTTGATGAATATCGAATGGGATATATACAAGAAATGGGAATAAAAGAGATGTTTTATCAAAAATCTGCTCAAATATTCTTAAACAGCAGAAAACCGATTAATTTACCATTAAAATGTAAAAATTGTAAATATTACAATATTTGTAGGGGAGGTTGTAAGAGAATGAGAGATGCCCAATACGTTGATAATACTTTTGATTTTTGTGGTCATCAATCTTTCTTGGATCAGTTTATACCCAAGATTAATGATATAATAAAGATTACAAGAGAGTATGTTTCTTAAAAGTTTTAATTTATGTATATTTAAATAATATTTTTATTCGCCAATTTTATTATAAATAGATTATAATAGTATTATATTGGTTTTAGGTAAAGTAAATTACATAAGGAGTTGAAATGAATCAAAAGAAAACTACGATTAGTATTGCCAAGATGTTTATGATTTTTTTGAAAATAGCATCATTTACATTTGGTGGAGGATATACAATTGTTCCTGTTATGAAGGATGAATTTTCAGTAAAAAGAAAATTAATTGATGAAAAAGAAATGCTGGATATAGTTTCTATTTCTACTTCCGGTCCCGGACCTATGGCGATAAATTGTGCTATTATTACCGGATATAGATTGCATGGAGTTTTTGGAGCAATTATGGCTGCTATTTCTTCAGCAATTCCATCTTTGGTTATTATTACAATAATTTCATATTTTTATAAAGAATTTTCTGAAAATTATTATGTGATGGCTGCTTTAACAGGGATGGGGGGTGCTATTGCAGGGGTACTTTTAATTACTTCATATGATATGGCAAAGCAAGCTCTAAAAACTCATACTTTTGTAAGTGCTTTTATTATTATCTGTACATTTGTTGCAAGTTATGTAGTTAGTGTAAATACAGGGATAATAATTTTAGTTACTGCAATTTTGGGGCTATTTGTGTATTCTTTAATAGAAGATGAAGAAAGATCTAAGGGAGTAAGATAATGTTAGTAATTTTTACCTTATTTATAACATTCCTTCAAATTGGTGTATTTGCGTTTGGTGGAGGTTATGCAATTTTGCCGTTTATTCAAGAATTAGTTGTAAATAAACATAGTTGGTTGACTTTACGAGAAATGACTGATGTAGTTACCATTTCTCAAATGACACCGGGTCCTATAGCATTAAATGGGGCAACATTTGTCGGTACGAAGGTAGCCGGGTTAATGGGTTCAATCGTAGCAACTACAGCAATTATACTACCTCAGCTTATTATTATGATAATTTTAGCTAAATTATATTTTTCGGATAAAGAAATGGAATTTATGAATAAAATTATTAAAGCATTAAGACCGGCAGTTGCGGGACTGATTTTTATCGCAACAATACAAATGATAAAGGGTTCTGTGTTTAATGGATTAATATTTAAATTTGAAAATATATCGTATGTAGCACTAATAACGTTTTTTGTGGGATTTTTTTTATACATAAAAAAAGTAGGAATGATAAAATTAATTTCTATCGGTGCAGTTTTAGGAGTTATATTTACCGTTATTTTTGATAAAATAATGTAAAAATCAGGCAGATTCAAAACAACACTTTTAATTGTTTTGAATCTGCCTGTTTTTTTTATATTGGTGCTGGAAACAGGAGTCGAACCCGCAACCCACTGATTACGATTCAGTAGCTCTACCAATTGAGCCATTCCAGCATATTAAATGGCGGAAAGGATGGGATTTGAACCCATGTGAGCTGTGACACTCTAACGGTTTTCGAGGCCGCCCCGTTATGACCACTTCGGTACCTTTCCACTTACAAAAAATATTATACCATTTATATCAAATTATTAAAAGGAAAAAATAAAACTATAAATGGACGGAGAATTTATCGACTTTTAGTACATTTGAAATATAATTACTGAAAGAATTTTAATAATTTATGGAATTAGAGTGGTAATTGTGAATAATAAAATTAAATTAGAGTTTGTAAATTATAGCATGTTTATCCACTATATTATCATTCCTTTTATCTACTTACAAATTATGTATGACATGTGGTAATTTTAAATAATAGAACCATTTTTCGGCTATCATTATTTGATTATTAACATTTACAAGTAGGCAATTTCACATACTTTTTTTATATTACATTCTCCTTTGCTTCATTACTGTTCTTATAAGTTTTTTTATCATTAGAGTTTATTACATTTGACTGTATAATTTTTGGTATAACCATTTAATATATACTGTCAAAATGTAATTTTTTATGTCCAGCTTATAGGTAGTAGTTTAAGATTTTATGATAGCTATAAATCATGTAAATAGGAGTTTATTCAAATATACAGGTAAATTTTTTAGGACAACTACCTGTAAATTTTAATAATGTAATAATTACATGTATGCAAAACAGTAATTTGTAAAATTTTTCATGTAAATTATTAAAATATTTGTAATACATGATTATTTTTAACCTTTTTTACCTGTAATATAAAAAAATTATTATAATACATGATTTTTAAAAAAATTTACCTGTATATCATTAAAAAATTAAAATTACATAAAAAATTAAAATTACATGTTTTTAGTTAGCTTTATTAGAAATAAGTCATAAAATATACATCATATCACCAAGGACATCTTTATCACCAAGGACATCATATCACCATTTATTTAATATATTAAAAAATAGATGAAAATTTTTTGCCTAATTTTTTAAAAATTTAAAAAGTCTAGTAAATATGTAAGTATAAGGTATATGGAGTGGTCAAGTCTTAAAAGTAGTGCTAAATCATAAACACGGGAAATATTTTTTGCAAAAACTTAATAAATGAATTTTTTTAATTGATATGGTATTATTAATATAGCAAATGTTGTGGAGTTTTTTATGAATGAAGAAAATAGAATTGAATTATTGAAGTTGCTGGAAACCAATAATTATAGAGAATTAAAAAACAATTTAATAAAATATAACGAAGTTGATATTGCTGAATTTTTACAAGAGATAGATAAATTAGAGGCTTTGGCGATATTTAGATTGTTGCCGGAAGCTATTGCAATTGAAACTTTTTCATATTTAGAATCTGATGTTCAAGAACAATTTATTTCTGCTATGACAAGTTATGAAACTGTAGAATTGGTTGACAAGTTGTATATTGACGATATGGTTGATTTGCTTGAAGAAATGCCTAATAGTATTGTTAACAAGATTATGCGAAATCTTAAAGGAGAAAAAAGAAATTTAATTAATGAGTATTTAAATTATCCTAAAGATTCTGCAGGATCCATAATGACATCAGCATTTTTTTCTGTTAATGAAAATAGAACTATTGAAGATATTTTGAAAAAAATGAGAAAGTTGGACTTGTTAGATGAAACTTTCTATACATTATATATTACTGATAATAACAATGTGTTAAAGGGATATGTTGAAATTAGAGAAATGTTGATCAATCAACCTGATACAAAGATTAGTGATATATTAAACGAAAATGTTGTATATGTTGAAACTACAGAGGATAAAGAGGAAGTTGCAAAGCTTATTGATAAGTATGAATTTTTGACAATTCCTGTAGTAGATAAAGAGAAAAAACTGGTAGGGGTAGTAACATTTGATGATGCTATTCAAGTTTTAAATGAAGAAACTGAGGAAGATTTTTCAAAGATGGCGGCTATTACACCAAATGAAAATAAGTATTTGGATACATCTATTTTTGAGTTGTCCAAGATGAGATTTTTATGGCTTTTATTACTTATGATGTCATCTACTTTATCACAATTTGTTATTAATAGTTTTAATGATGTAATTACAGCATTAACTGGACTTGTTGCATTTATGCCTATGCTTACAGATTCAGCGGGTAATGCAGGCTCACAATCATCTACGACTATTATTCGTGGTTTATCCATAGGAGAAATAGAATTGAGCGATACGCCAAAAATTTTAGCAAAAGAATTTATGATTGCTTTAGTAGTTGGCTTTGGATTAGCAGCTATTAATTTTGTAAGAATAATTTTATTTGGTGGAGTTAGTACAACAATGGCATTTTCAGTATCATTGTCGCTATTAATTACAATAATTTTTTCAAAATTAATAGGTGCATTGCTTCCGGTTGGAGCAACATTATTAAAATGGGATCCAACAATTATGGCTGCTCCATTATTAACTACAATAGTTGACTCTATGTCATTATTTGTTTATTTTACAATTGCAAAATTATTATTACTTTAGGGGGATTTATGGAAAAGGAAAATAGAGAATTTTTATTAGATCTTCTTAAGGAAAAAAATGTTAGAAAACTTAGAGAAGAATTACTTAAATATAATGAGGCTGATATCGCTGAATTTATAGAAGAAATTGATGAAGTTCAGACATTGGCTGTATTTAGAATTTTACCAAAAGATATTGCATCAGAAGTATTTGCATATTTTGATTCTGATATGAAATTGCATTTATTAAACTTGATGACTAACACGGAGTTGACAGAGATAGTTGACGATTTGTATATTGATGATTTTGTTGATATGTTGGAAGAGTTACCGGCAAATATTGTAAAAAGAGTCATGAAGGATATTAATCCTGAAAAGAGAAATATCATCAATCAATATTTACAATATCCTGAAGAATCTGCAGGTTCTATAATGACTGCTGAGTTTATAGATATAAAGAAAAATATGACGGTTGGACAAACTTTAGAACATATTAGAAAAGTAGGAATGAAGAGTGAAACAGTTTATACTTTATATATAACAGATGCAAGTAGGAAGCTTGAAGGATATTTGTCCATAAGGACTATATTAAAAAATGACGAAAGCGTTGTAGTTGAAACTCTTATGGAAGAAGATGTAATTTATGCAAATACATTTGATGATCAGGAAGATATTGCTAAGTTATTTAAGAAATACGGATTTTTAGCTATTCCTGTTGTTGATAATGAAAAGAGATTAGTAGGGGTAGTAACATTCGATGATGCTGTTGATGTTATGAAAGAGGAAAGTACTGAAGACTTTGAGCTTATGGCAGCTATGACACCATCAGAAAAACCATATTTAAAGTCATCTGTATTAGAAATTGCAAAAAATAGATTTGTTTGGCTTATAATATTATTACTTACAGCTACAATTACTGGTTCAATAATTAGTAAATATGAGGAAATACTTACAGCTGTTACAGGGGTTATAGCGTTTTTACCTATGATTATCGGTACAGGAGGAAATGCAGGTTCTCAATCTTCTACAATAGTTATTCGTGGACTTTCAGTAGGAGAAATTGAATTATGTGATTATCACAGAGTTTTTTTAAAAGAATTGGGGGTATCATTAGTAGTAGGTGTAGGTCTATCATTATTTAATTATTTTAGAATAATAGTTTTTGGCGGAAGTAAAGAAATTGCATTAACAGTATCTTTAACACTTGTATTTACAATACTTATAGCAAAATCTGTAGGTGGTTTGTTGCCAATTATAGCTCAAAAGCTTAATATGGATCCTGCTGTGATGGCTGCACCACTTATTACTACAATAGTTGATACACTTTCATTAATTATTTATGTAATTTTTGTAAGTTTAATTTTAATTTAGGAGAATTTGATGAAAGAATTTATAAAAGTTAAACCAAATGGTCCTTTAAGGGGAGAAGTTGTAATTGAAGGTGCAAAAAATTCTGGTTTAAAATTATTGGCGGCTACGTTACTGACAAAAGAAGAAGTTGTAATTAATAATTTACCAATGTTAAGAGATGTAAAAGTAATGTTGGATTTATTAAAATATTTAGGTTCTAAAATAGAACAATTAGATGAAAAGACTTATAAAATTAAAAATGATGAAATTTCAGATTACATAACACCTTACGAGTTAATGAATAAGATGAGAGCTTCTTTTGTTGTTACAGGTCCTCTTTTATCAAGATTTGGACGATCTGTGACATATATGCCGGGAGGATGTAGCATTGGAGCTAGACCTGTTGATTTACATTTAAAAGGATTTAAGGCATTGGGGGCTGATATTCATATGGGAATAGATGCAATAGATGTAAATGCTAAAAATGGATTAAAGGGAAATTATGTATATCTTGATTTTCCATCAGTTGGTGCTACTGAAAATATTTTGATGGCAGCGATTTTAGCAGATGGAGTAACTACTATTGATAATGCTGCTCAAGAGCCTGAAATTACCGATTTAGCAAATTTTTTAAATAAATTAGGTGCTAAAGTTATAGGTGCTGGTACAAGGACGATTAAAATTACTGGAGTAAAAGAATTAAAAGGTGGCGAACATTCAGTTATGCCGGACAGAATTGAAGCTGCAACATATATGATTGCAGCAGCTATGACGAGAGGAAATATACTAGTTAAAAATGTTGTTGCTTCGCATTTGGTACCAATAATTGCTAAATTAAGAGAAATAGGGTGTACTGTTGAAATTAATGAAGATGAAGATGAAATCAGAGTTATAGGGACAGATAAATTACAGGCAACTGATATTAAAACATTGCCATATCCAGGATTACCAACAGATGTTCAATCACAATTTATGACGTTGTTAACTATTTCAGAAGGAGATTCATTAGTTAAAGAAACTGTTTTTGAAAATAGATTTATGCATGTTTCTGAATTACAAAAGATGAAAGCTTTGATTATAACAGAAGGTAATGAAGCTAGGATTAAAGGGGTAAATAAGTTGCAGGCAGCAGAAGTTAGAGCTACAGATTTAAGAGCCGGGGCATCTTGTGTATTAGCAGGTTTAGTTGCAGAAGGTGAAACAAGAGTTTATGATGTTTATCACATATATAGAGGATACTATAATTTTGTAGAAAAATTAAGAAAGTTAGGGGCGGATATTGAGTCAATAACAATCGAGGACTAAAATGATACAAATAAATGGAACCGTTATTGATATTATCTATAGAAATGAAGAAAATTTATATAGTGTATTTAGACTAGAAACTGATGATGGTGATATAACAGCAGTAGGTAAAATTTTAGATTTAAATGTTGGAGACATCTTAAAGTTAGATGGAGATATAGTTTATCATCAAAGTTATGGAGAACAAGTTCAAATAAAATGTTATGAAAAAATTATACCAAGTTCTATATCTCAAATTGAGAGATATCTTAGCTCAGGTATAATTTCTCATATAAAGAAAAAAAGAGCTAAAGAGATAGTTAAGTTATTTGGAGAAGACACTATAAGAGTTTTGACCGAAGAACCTGAAAAATTGTTAAATATTAATGGCATAGGTAAAAAAACTGTTGAAAAAATACATGAAAGTATAATTAATCTTCAGGATAGTAGACAAGTATCAATGTATTTACAAAAATTTAATATGGGAAATAAGCTTGTTTCTAGCATTTATGCAAAATATAAAAATCATACTATTGAAGTTATTGAAAATAATCCGTATCAACTTGTAGAGGATATAAAAGGCATAGGTTTTCCTACAGCTGATAAGATTGCACGTATGATTGGAATAAAATTTGATTCTGAATTTAGGATAAGATCAGGTATTGTTTATGTGTTAAATGTATCAGCCAATAGGGATGGTAATTGTTATTTAGAATATGATATTCTTATTTCTTATGCTGTAAAATTATTGAGTTTAGATAAAAATTTAGTTGAAAATCAAATTCCATATTTAATAATATCGGATATTGTAAAAAAGGTTTCGATTGATGGTAAAACTTTAATATATAGTAGTTATATTTATGATTTGGAAATAGATATTACGAATAGATTGATAAATATTTTATATACTAAAAATATTTTAAAAGAAATTGATATAAAAAAAGAAATTGGTTATATTGAAAAATTAGAAAATATCTCATATTCTGAAATGCAGAAAAAAGCTATTTCTACAGCTATTATTGAAAAATTATTAATAATTACAGGTGGACCGGGTACAGGTAAAACTACGATTATTAAAGCTATTATTTCTATAGTAAAAAATTTAAAAATGAAATATGTTTTATGTGCTCCTACAGGGAGAGCTGCAAAGAGGATGGAAGAATCTACAGGAAATTCAGCATTTACTATTCATAGAATGTTGGGATATAAGTCTTTTGATGAAGATTTAATTTTAGAATATAACGAATCAAATCCTTTAGACTATGATGTTATAATTGTTGATGAAGTTTCAATGGTTGATATTTATTTGATGGATAATTTATTAAAAGCGGTAAAAGATGATTCAATTATTATTTTTGTAGGGGATGCGGATCAGCTTCCAAGTGTTGGACCAGGAAATATTTTAAATGATATGATTGATTCGGAAGTTATTCCTACTATCAAGTTGGATACTATTTTTAGACAGGGAGAAGATTCAAATATTGTAAAAAATGCTCATTTAATAAATAGAGGGGAAAAGCCAATATTAAATGAAGAAAATAAAGACTTCTTTTTTGTTAATACAAAAAATGATTTTGAAACATTAAATACAGTTGTAGATTTAGTTGTAAATAGGCTTCCAAATCACTATAATGTAAACCCGTTGACAGATATTCAAGTTTTAACACCTACTAGAAAAGGTATTTGTGGGGTTGATTCCATTAATAGAGAATTGCAGATAAAACTTAATGCACCACAATTTAATAAATCGGAAATTAAATTTTCAGACTTTATTTTTAGAGAAAATGATAAAATAATGCAAATTAAAAATAATTATGATATTGAATTGAAGGATAAGAATTTGAATATTACAAAAGGTTTGTATAATGGGGATATGGGATTCATTCGAAATATATTTTTGGATAATAATACTATAGAAGCTAATTATGATGATAAGATTGTAACATATACAAGCAAAGAATTTAGTGAAATTGTTTTGGCATATACAGCGACTATACATAAATCTCAAGGATCAGAATTTCCTATTGTGGTAATACCTATGGCTACATCTCCATATATGCTGCTTACAAGAAATATTTTATATACGGGCATAACTAGAGGTAAAAGTTTGGTGGTACTTGTTGGAAATCAAGAAATTATGAATAAAATGATTGAGAATTCTTACAAAAAACCTAGAAATTCATCCCTTAATTATAGTTTAAGAAATGCAAAATTAAAAATTGAGGAATTTTATGCTTAATTATTTATTCTATTCAACTGAATATTGTTATTTTTGTAAAGAAAATAAATCTAATTCATATATTTGTGATGAATGCATGGAAAGATTGGAATTTATTTTTGGAAATAGATATATTGATAATTCAAGATGTTTATACCCGTTATTTTATAATAATTATATAAAAGGAATTATTAAAAGGTTTAAATATAATAGTGATACATATTTAGTAAAACCTTTATCTGAAATTTTAATTAATTTTTACAAAGAAAATAGATTAGAGTTTGATTATGTATCATATATTCCTATGTATAAAAAAGATGAGTTTGATAGAGGGTATAATCAATCAAAATTATTAGCACAAGAATTTTCTAAACAAACAGGCATAAAATTAATAGATATTTTAGAAAAAGTGAATTCTACAAAGCATCAAAACAAATTAAGCAGAAAAGATAGATTTACAAATTTATCTAATAGTTTTAAGATAATAGATGGTTTAGAAATAAATAACAGAAAAATATTAATAATTGATGATGTTGTAACTACTGGTTCAACGTTTAAGGCAGTTTCAAGTGAAATATTAAATGAATATGATGTTGATATAACATTTTTTGCTGTCGCATCTAGTAAAACAGAAAATGAGGATAATTAAAAATGATAAGTTTTTTAAATGACTATAACGAAGTTTCTCATCCTAAAATTTTGGATGAATTACAAAAATATCAAAATGAAAAGTTTGAGGGATATTCCAAAGATGAGTTGGTTCAAGAAGCTATTTCAAATATAAAAGATAACTTACAAAATCATGATGTTGAAATACATTTTCTGCATGGTGGGACAATCGCCAACGTTATTGGATTAATGATGACTATGCAGAGACATGAAAGTGTAATTTCGGTCGATACAGGGCATATTGTAAATACTGAAAATGCTTCTATAGAAGCTATTGGACATCAAATTGTTTTAGTGAAAGAAAAAAATGGGAAAATGACAGTTGAGGAAATAGAAAAGGCATTAAATTCTCATTCATATGAATATAATTCTAAGCCTAAGGTGGTATATATTTCAAATGCTACTGAATTGGGAACTGTTTATAAAAGGGACGAATTAAAAAAATTATATGAATATTGTAAATCACGAAATTTGTATCTTTTTATGGATGGTGCCAGAATAGCAAATGCAATTATGTCAAAACATTCGGATTTAGAGTTTTCTGATTTACCAAAATATCTTGATGTATTTACAATAGGTGGAACTAAAAATGGATTTATGTTTGGTGAAGCAGTAGTTTTTGTTAATGAAGAATTAAAAAATATTTATGCTAGAATGGTAATAAAACAAAGAGGTGCATTGTTAGCTAAAGGATTTTTATATGGAATTCAATTTAAGACAATGTTTGAAAATGGATTATTTTTTAAAATTGCAAAGAATGCTGTAGATATGGCTCAAAAGTTAGTATATGTTTTTGAAAAATATAATATTTCTACTGTTTATAATACAGAAGCAAATTTAGTTTTTGTAGAATTAGATAATCAAATACATGATAAATTGTCAGAAAAATTTATGTATCAATATGATGCAATAGATGAAAATAAAGGTTTATGTAGGTTTGTAACAACATGGAATACAAATGAATCTGAAATTGTAGAATTGGATAGAGTTTTAGAGAAGATAATTTACTAAATGGAGGTAAATTTGAATAAAAATATATTTATAATTTTAGCTTGTTTTTCAATATTAATATTATCTTCTTGCACAAGATTTGAAGATAAAAAAGTAGAAACAAAAAAAGAAGTTAAAGTGATAAAAGAAAAAGTTTCCTATTTGTGGGTTAATAAGGATAAAAAAGTATTGGATAAAGATATAAAGAAAAAATCAATACAAGTAGTGAATTCTGCATTAAAGGAAATCTTTGAATTAAAATCTAAAGATAAGCTTTATGAAGAAGAAATAAAAGTATTACCATCCAATATAAGAACGCTTGCGATAGCTACATTTAATACATTTTCAACAGGATTTACAATGACTGGAGAAAAAGGTGTTGAAACATTAAATGAAAAAAATATTGATGAAATTAAGTATATAGATGAAAATAGTTTTTTAATGGATTTGCATTTTAAATATAAAACGCAGGATAATTATGGAAAAGTAATAAACGTAAATGATGGAGATTTAAAGGTTAAATTTGGATTTAAGAATAATACACTTACAATAGAATCATTTATATTTGATTAATTATTTTTTTGTAAAGGAAATGTTGCAAAATAGACAAGAGATTATAACTTGTAAAAATTTTAATAAAATACATATAGAAGCTCTAGATTTAAATATCTAGGGCTTCTATATTAATATAAACAGTATTATCTCATTTTTTATAACCTAACATTTACTATTAATTTTTTTTAATAAATTCAAAAACTTTATCCCAATATTCCTTATTCGAAATGTATATTGATTTAGTATGTCCGGCACCTTTGGAAACTAATTTATCTTTTACACCATTAGTTTTAGCTTCGAAAAGTTTATTCATCATTTCAAATGGAACAAAATCATCTTTATCGCCGTGAATAAATAATATAGGTTTTGTTGATTTTTTTACTGCATCAATAGGAGATGCATCACTAAATTTGTAACCTGCCATTATTCTTGAAAAGATATTAGATGTGTACATTAGTGGGAACTCCGGTAATTTAAATCTAAGTTTTAATTCTGAAGAAAATATATCCCAAGCATTGGTATATCCTGAATCTTCAATAAATAATTTTACTTGATGTGGAGTTTTTTCTCCTGCAACCATCATCGTAGTAGCAGCTCCCATTGACATGCCGTGAATTATTATTTCAGCATTTGGATCTTTTTTTATTATCCAATCTATCCATAATAAAATATCATTTTTTTCCAATAATCCCATCCCAACATAATTTCCTTCTGAATTTCCTGAAGCTCTTAAATCGGGATTTAGTATATTATAACCATTTTCAAAATAATTTTGTGCATAATCATAATTATGTTTGTGGTTTGTTCTATAACCATGTAATAAAATAACCCATTTATTTGTGGTATTTTCAAAATAGTAACCTTTTAATTTAAGATTATCATTTGATTTGATTTCCGTATCTTTTTCTATATTCGCATTTAAAAATATTTTTGTACGTTCCTTTTGAAGTTTGTAGTTTTTATTATTATTAATTGAAACTATGTTAGTTTTTACTTTTCTATTTTTCCCATCTCCCTTTTTTGCAAGGGCATAATTTACGAGAAATGCCGATGCAACTCCTAGTAAAATTAATGATATTATCAATATTGATAATGCAAATAATTTTAATTTAAATTTTATATTTTTCTTTTTCATTTACTTTTATCCTCTAAATATTTAATATTTTTCTTATCTATAATAACATCTTTATAAGTTTTAATAAAGACTGCACCATAAATAATTATTTGACAAATTCCTAGTAACCATACTAAAGCGACTAAGATACTACCAAGTGATCCATAATAGCTGGGAGATCTTTGTAAAGTATCATTTGTAAATTTATAAAAAAATGTTATTAAAGCTATGCCTATAGTAGCAATTATAGAACCAATTAAGGATAGCTTAAACGAAATTCTTTTCCCTTTTTCAAAAGATGGGGCATATCTATAGAAAAATACAAATAGAATTGTAGAAATTATCATAGGCATTAAATTTCCAATTCCGTCAATTAAGTATGCAGAAATCTTGTCAATTATAATTATATTATTAGTAAAATTTTTTACAAGTGAAAGAATTTTTTCATTATATACAGAAAACAGTAAAAGAGATCCTATTACAATCATAAAACCAATTGTATAAAATATAGAAAAAATAACTTCATAATATGGAATTTTACCTTTAGTGTTCACATCAAATATTTTATTAAGAGATCGCACTAGTCCTAAAAATCCTCTTGATCCTAACCATATGGAAGAACCAATTGCAATCAATGAAAGTGATGATGATTGCCCGTTAAAAATACTTTTTACAATTGGCATAAAAATTTTATTTACATCATTTGGTAGGCTTTTCATTAGATTATATATAAATGATTCAAAATTTGGTGTAACATATATTAAAACCTGAGAAAGAAAAGCTAATAGAGGTATAAAAGATAAAAGTAAATAATATGCCAAAAATGAAGAGGCAAAATCTGATTCACTTACAGTTAATAGCTTTATAAAGTACATTACAAAGTTTTTAATTTTTTTCATAATTAATCCTTTCATAATATTAATTTAATAAAAATATGTATAATATATTATATACTATATCATAAATTTGTATGTTATAAAAATCATCAAATATATGTTATAATCATCATGAGGTGTTTATGAAAAGAGATGATAAAGATAAAATATTAATAGAAAAGAGAAATACAAGGTATAAAAAAAGAAATATAAAAATAAAATATAATTATAAAAAGCTTGTTATTTTTGGTTTTGTATTGTTATTTTTTATAATAATATTATTGCTTATTTTTACAAAGATATTTAGTTTAATTGGAAATCTAACAAGTAAATCTGCTATTAAAAATAGCAATAATCAAATCAAAGATAAAAATCTAATTTCAAATGATAGTAAATTAAAAAATGAAAATTCAAAAGTATTAATTAAAAAAATTGAAGATATTATGAAAAATTCAGAAAATGTATTGAAAACAGAAATTAAATCGTTTATTGATAATCAAAAATTGAAAAAACAAAATATTAATATTGGATATTTAAATTTAAAAGATAAAGATAAAAAGATTATAAAAATTAGTGAAACTAATTTAATACCTATGAATAACAACAACGTATTTATAATTTCAATGATTGCTGAGGATTTGTTTAAAGAAAAAAAATTGGATTATAGTATGAATATTGATATATCTAAATTTGTTGAAAAAGATGAAAAAACAATTATTACATTACAGCAATTAATCAGTGATATGATTATAAAAGGAGGAAATTGGAGAATAAATTTGGTTTTAGAAAAATTAAAGACTAATGTAAATGATTGGAAAACATATGCTAATAAAAAATATAAAATTTTAATCAACAAAGAAAATGAAATGAAAATTGAAGATATTTTTAAGATTTTAAATTTAGTTTTGAGTAAAAAAAACAATGAATTTATTTATCCATATACATATAATAATTTATCAAATTCAGCAGAACATTATGATAGTATATATAAAATTTATTTAAATAATTTTATGGGCTTTGTTGGAAGTTATGAATATGCTTATAATTTAGAATTGGGATTTATTTTAGGAGAAAAGCCATTTATGTTTTTGATACAAACGGATTATTCTGATTCAGGTATTCCTTCTGCTATAAGAGAGATTTTATTCAATTGGAATCAAAAATATAATAAATAGTTGACTTTTATAAAATAAATTGTTAATATATGTTTATTAAACGCAAAGATGAGAAGAGTATTTATATCCTCTTTATTTACAGAGAGTCTAGCAAGGTGAAAGTAGACAATAAATGGTATAAAGAATAAAGACTTTGAGCAGCGTTTCGGATACATTATTTGTTGATGAGGCGACGTGGTTTGCACGTTACAGCAAAGGAGTATGGTAGTACTTGCTAAGGTATATATTGTGAAATATATATAAATTTAGGTGGTAACACGGAGTTTATGCACTTCGTCCTAAGTCGAAAGACCGGACGAGGTGTTTTTTAGTTTAAATTGAATATCTATGTGAAATAAATAAATATATTTTTGGAGGGGAAATGAGAAAGAGAGTTTTTATATTATTGCTTTTATTTGCAACATTTTTGACAGTTATTCCATTTCAGAAAATAAATGCTGGTAATAAAAAAGTTTTAAGAGTAGGAATGGAAGCTGCATATGCTCCGTTTAATTGGACACAGAAAGATAACTCTAATGGTGCGATAAAAATTGAAGGATCAAATTCATTTGCAAATGGATATGATGTGCAAATTGCAAGAAAAATTGCAGATAAATTAGGAATGGATTTAGTAGTTGTAAAGACTGAGTGGGATGGATTACTTCCGTCTGTACAATCAGGGAAAATTGATGTAATTATTGCAGGAATGAGTCCAACTTCTGAAAGAAAGAAGGAATTAGATTTCACACAAAATTATTACGAATCAAAATTAGTTTTAGTTACAAAAAATGGTGGAAAATATTCAAATGCCAAAAATATTAATGAGTTAAAGGGGGCTAACGTTGTTGCCCAATTAAATACATTTCATGATACTGTAATAGATCAAATTCCAGGGGTAAATCATGGAAAGCCTATGACAGATTTTGCAGCGATGAGAGTTGCAGTTGAAAGTGGAAAAGTTGATGCTTATGTTGCTGAGAAACCTGAAGGAGTTTCAGCTGAAATATCAAATAAAGCATTCAAATATATTGAATTAAATCCCGGATTTAAGACAAATCCGGAAGATACATCAATTGCAATTGGAGTGAAAAAAAATTCTAAACTTCTTGCTCCTATAAATAAGGTTCTTGCTGAAATAAGTTTAGAAGAAAAAGAAAAGATAATGGATAAAGTTATTAAAATACAACTTGGAAAAGATAAAGAAGAAAGTATTTGGAATATTGCGATTAACAATAAGTCAGCTTTTATTTCAGGTACAATCAATACAATTGTAATTTCATTTATTGGTACAATTATTGGACTTTTTATAGGTATGCTTGTCGGTATAATTAAGACAATTCCAAAAGTAAAAAATGTGGTATTGAAAATTTTTGTAAATATAGCGAAATTATTCGTTAATATTTATGTTCAAGTTACAAGGGGAACACCAATGATGGTACAAGCTGTTTTATTCTATTACGGATTACAGTTATTTTATGATATAAATATGTCCCCTATGACGTCAGCATTCATAATAGTTTCTGTAAATACAGGAGCTTACATGGCAGAAGTTGTTAGAGCTGGGATAAATTCGATAGATAAAGGACAGGTTGAAGCTGCAAAAGCATTGGGGATGAATCATCTACAAACAATGGTTTATGTAATCCTGCCACAAGTTTTTAGAAATATAATTCCAAATGTTGGAAATGAATTTATCGTTAACATCAAGGATACATCTGTACTGAATGTAATCTCAGTACAAGAGCTATTCTTTTCGACAAAGTCAATTGCCGGAGCAAATTTTAAGTTTTTCCAAACATACTTTATAACATCATTAATATATTTAGTTTTAACATTGAGTATAACATCACTATTACACTTGCTTGAAAGATACTTAAGAGGAAATTCTTCATATAAGAAAATAGAACATGATGTATTAAGCAGTAGTAATTAGGAGGAATATATGGGTATATTAGAAGTTAGAAATATTCATAAATCATTCGGTGAGAATGAAGTATTAAAAGGTATAGATTTTTCCGTAAATGAAGGAGAAGTAATTACAATTATTGGTTCATCAGGATCTGGGAAGTCAACACTTTTAAGATGTTTAAATCTTTTAGAAGAACCAAATTCCGGAGAAATTTTTTTTGAAGGAAAAAATGTTTTAGATAAAAATGTAGATCAAAATAATCATAGAAAAAATTTGGGTATGGTATTTCAACAATTTAACTTATTTGATAATATGAATGTGTTGAAAAATTGCACAATAGGTCAAATAAGGGTATTGAAAAAAAGTCAGAAAGATGCAGAAGAAAAAGCGAAGTATTACTTAAATCTAGTAGGAATGCATGCTTTTCAAAACGCAAAACCATCTCAACTTTCTGGTGGACAAAAGCAAAGAGTTGCAATAGCAAGGGCTTTGGCAATGGAACCAAAAGTTTTATTATTTGATGAGCCGACATCAGCACTTGATCCGGAGATGGTTGGAGAAGTTTTAAATACGATGAAACAACTAGCTGATCTAGGATTTACAATGATAGTGGTAACTCATGAAATGGAGTTTGCGAGAAAAGTTTCAGACAGGGTAGTATTTATGGAAAAAGGAAAAATTTTGGAAGATTTACCAGCGGAAGAAATGTTCACAAATCCAAAATTTGAAAGAACAAGAGAATTCTTGAAATTAGTTTAATTAGAGAGAGATATGGACGAAGATTAACTGTTTATATCTCTTTTTTGTTTAGATTTGTTAAATGGGTAGTTATTTATAATAAAGATTTTTTAGTAGAAAATGGTATAACTTATTTTCTGATATATAACATACTTTATTTAAATAAATAATATATTATTTAAGGGAATGCTGTAAAATAATTAAAAATGTAATTTTATATGTTCAGCTTATAGGCAGTAGTTTAAAATAACTAAAAAAATTTATTTTATTCAAACCATTTTTTTTATAAAAAATAAAAAATATTTGACAAATTTACTAAAAGTATATAATATATTTAGTTGAATGAACATTCATTCAAGAAAAGAATGAAAATATTCATCAAATAAATATGGAGGTAAATAAAATTTAAATATTTTATAAAGTTTAATTATGAAGAAAAATTTTAGTAATAAAATGTTGGTGATTTCTATAATTGCTGTAATGTTTATTCCTTTTATATACTCAGCAATGTTTTCATTGTCTGTTTGGGATCCATATGGTAGAATTGATAGATTATCAGTAGCATTGGTAAATGAAGACAAGGGAACGATAAGTAATGGAAAAGAGATAAATATTGGTAAAAGTTTAGAAAATAAGCTTAAATCCGCTAAAAGTTTTAATTGGAGTTTTGTAAGTAAGGATGAAGCAAAGGAAGGAATTAAAAAAGAAAAATATTATATGGCATTATTTTTAGATGAAAATTTTTCTAAAGATTCTGTAAAGCTCCTTGATACAAACAGAAAAATTAAAATGAACTATATTACAAATCAAAGTAGGGATTATGTAGCAGATTTAATTACATCAAATGGGGTTAAGTCTATTTCTGAAAAATTAAATGATGAGATAACAAAAAAATATTTAGAAACAATCGCAGAAAAAATTGATGGAATAAAAGAAAGTATTGGAAAAGCTAAAGATGGTACTAAAAAGTTACATAATGGGTCTATTAAATTAGGTAATGGTTTAGTTCAATTAGTTGAGGGATTGTCAAAAGTTGCAGATGGTCATGATACTGTAATCGAAAAGGTTAAATTTGCTGAAGAAAAATACGGACAAATTTCGAGTGGATTAAATTTATTAAATTCTAAATATCAAGAGTTTAATAATGGACAATTAAAAATTAAAGATGGAATATATAAAGCTAAAGAAGGAACTACAAAATTAGTAAATAATGGACATAAAATTTCTGATGGATTAAATAAAATTCAAAGTGGATTGACAAATGTTGACTCTAAATTAAAATCATCTATTCAAGAATCTGGTAGTTCAGAAAATATTAAAAAATTAGCAAAACTTCAGGAGGGAAGTGGAAAAATTTCAAAAGGTATTAGTGATTTAGCTGAAGGGTCTGTTAAGCTAAATGATGCTATAAAGAAGATAAATCAAGGGATTCCTAGTGCAGAAATTTTAGAAAAATCTAAAAAAGATGTAAAAAATAAATCTATAGGTTTAAGTAATAGTGAAAAATTTGCCATAATTAGAGCTGTTAATAATGAAGTTAAGAAAATGAGTGACAATTTTTATAATGAGCTTAAATATGATAAAAGTTTCCTATCTTTGAAAAAGGATGAACAAAATAATATATTAGAAAAAGTTAAAAAAGTAGAAAATAATAATATTCAAAGTATTTTGGCAACAGCTCAAAAAGAAATTGGTAAAAAAATAAAGGAAAAATCAGAAGAACAGAAAACTAAAGTAATGGACTTAATAGATGGGTTAATAAAAATTAGAGACGGACTGGATAAAGGGTTGGTACAAGGGACTGAAAAATTATCTAATGGATTAAGTGAACTAAATACGAAATATCCAGAATTTGATAATGGTGTGAGTCTACTTATTTCTAAAGTAAATGAATCAAAATTATCTATTGGAAAATTAGCTGATGGAATTTCTCAATTAAAAGAGGGCAGTACAAAAATAAATACTGGGTATAATAAATATCAGTCTGGAATAGAAGCTCTTGATAAAGGTATGGGAGAAATTTCAAATGGTGGAGATAAGTTAGTTGATGGAAGTTCAAAGATCCAAGATGGAATTCAAAAAATATCAGATGGGTCAGATAGATTTGGTAATGAGTTCTTTTCAAAATTACAAACGGGATTTTCAGAATTATCAGAAGGGGATAAAAAAATTAAAGATGGAACTACTAAGCTAACTGATGGAAATACACAAATTTCGAATGGGTTAAATAAATTGCATAATGGATTAAAAGATGGAAAAGAAAAATTGGATAAATCTAATTTTTCATCAAAGTCATCAAATATTTTAACATCACCAATTTCATTGGAGAAACAGACAAATAAAGTTGCAAATTATGGAACAAGCTTCTTAGCATATCAACTTCCATTAGGATTATACTTAGCATCAATAGCATTAGTATTGGTATTCCCATTAATTAATAAAAATGGAACAAAGGGCATAATTGATAAATTGAAAGTATTGACAATACACGCTGTAGTTTCTGCAATAATTGCAGGAATCGGTTTGCAATATTTTGTTAAAGTACAAATTGCAAATCCATTGCTATTTTACTTATTGATTGTTATAATTTCATTAGCATATACTTATTTTATAGCATTTTTCACATATACAATGGGAGATGTCGGTAAATTTGTTGTACTACTATTCTTTATATTACAATTATCCACCGCAGGAGGAACATTCCCAATAGAACTTTCAAATAGTATTTATGTATTTTTAAATAAACTAATTCCATTGACATATGCTATGAAGGGAATAACTTATACATTATTTACTTCTACAGGATTTGTTCACTATATAAATGCTGTAATTTACATGGGTGTAATGTTTATAATATTCCTAGTATTGATGATAATTGCTTATGTAAAGAATATTAGGAAAATAGAGGATTAATGTAAAAAAGGAGTTTTGACATGGCAGAAAAAAGGAATTCTATTATTGAGGCGACAATTGAATTATTTTCAGATAGGCATTATGATGGAATGACAATACCGATGATTGCAAAAAAAGCAAATATAGCTGTCGGTACAATGTATAATTATTTTGAAAATAAGGAATCTTTAATTAATGAAATATATCGTCAAATCTTTGAAAAATTAAATCAATATTTAATTGAAAATAGTGTAGAAACAGAAGATTATAAAGAAGAATTCAAGCTATGTTATAAAAATTTTTATGAATTTAGCATTGCAAATTCTAAGATAATATTATTTCTAAAATATAATAGTAATGCATATTACATTTCTGAGAAAAGCAAGGAAAGTAAACAAAAAATGGTTTTATTTTTAAATAATTTTATACAAAAGGGAATAAGACTAAATAAAGTAAAAAATATTTCTAAAGAATTATTTTTACCATTGATTTATGCACCTATAGAAATGATAGTAACGAATTATGTAAAAAAAGAAATAGATGATCCTAATAAATATTTTGAAGAAATGTTTGAAATAGTTTGGAATTCTATAAAAAAATAAAATTAAAACAGGGGTATTGCGAAATTTTTTTTAAGAAGTTATTTATTAAACTTTATAGGCATAAATATTTTAATTCTATTTGGTAAATAATTTATATATAGAATTTGGTTATTTATATGATTTATCAAATTGAATTTTTAATAAAATTGAAAGTTGTAACAAATTAATTTTTTGATTATTTTGTTACAGCTTTTATTTTTGTGATAAAATATAATAAAATATTGATAAAGAATAGGAGAAAATCATGAAAAGAGAAGATGCGAAAATTGAACAAACATGGGATATTTCTTTAATTTATAAATCAGTTGGAGAGTATGAACAACAATTAGAAAGATATAAAGATTTAATTTTGAAATTTATAGAAAATTATAAAGGGAAGATTAATTCATTAGAAATATTGAAATCATCAATAAGGGATATGATTGAATTTTCAGAAATTGCTTCAAAAATAAGTCACTATGCAACTTTACCGGTTGAAGCAAATACATTTGATGAAGAAGCCGAAAATAGAGCTAATGATTTAAATCAAATATTTGCGGAATATGGTGCAATGTTAAGCTTTTATGAAAGTGAAATTTTAGAATTAGATACAAAGATTTTAGAAGAAGCAAAGAAAGAAAAAGATTTTAAGGTATTTATTGAAGATATTTTAGAGCAAAAAGCACATACTTTAAGTCCTGATGTTGAAAAAGCATTGAAAAGTTTATCACCAATATTAAATTCACCATATAGATTATATGGTGAAACAAAGTTCAAAGATATAGCATTTCCGGATTTTGAAGCAAATGGGGAAAAGCATTCCTTATCATATAATAAATTTGAAGGAAGTTTAGAATATAGTAAGAATACAGAAATACGAAGAAATGCATTTGAAGCTTTTTCAAATACATTAAGAAAATATGAAAATACAACAGCTTCAGTATATAATACACAAGTTCAAAAAGAAAAAATTATTTCAAAATTAAGAGGGTATGATTCAGTTTTTGATTATTTATTAAGCAGCCAAAAAGTTTCTAAAGAATTATATAACAGACAAATGGATATAATTATGGAAGAGCTTGCTCCGCATATGAGAAAATACGCAAGTATATTAAAGAGAGTTCATAAATTAGATACTATAAAATATTCTGACTTAAAGATGGAAGTAGATCCAGATTATTCGAAAAAAGTTTCATACGAAGAAGCAGAAAAATATGTATTGGAGGGTTTGTCAATTCTTGGAGATGATTATTTAGCAATAATGAAAGAAGCTTTTGAAAATAGATGGATTGATTATGTTGATAGTGAAGGAAAATCAACAGGGGCATTTTGTGCATCACCATATGGCACAAATTCATATATTTTGATGTCATTTAATGAAAATATGTCGGATGTAATGACTTTAGCTCATGAATTAGGTCATGCTGGACATTTTCAATTAACACATAAACACCAAAGCATACTAAACTCTGAACCTTCTATGTATTTTGTTGAATCACCATCAACTACGAATGAATTAATTGTAGAAAATCATTTATTAAATGTTGCTGAAAAAGATAACGATTTAAGAATGAAGAGATGGGTATTATCTCAAATGGTTGCTAAAACATATTACCACAATTTTGTAACACATTTGTTGGAAGCATATTATCAAAGAGAGGTTTACAAATTAGTCGATGAAGGTAGACAAGTTAATGCTAAAATTTTAAATAAAATATTTAGAGAAACTCTAGAGAAATTCTGGGGAGATGCAGTAGAACTTGTAGAAGGATCAGAATTAACATGGATGAGACAACCCCACTATTACATGGGACTATATCCATACACATATTCAGCTGGATTGACAATTGGTACACAAGTTTCTAAAAAAATTAGAGCGGAAGGCAAAGAAGTTGCAAATCAATGGAAAGAGGTTTTAAAACTTGGAGGTTCTAAATCACCTCAGGAATTAGCACAGTTAGCAGGGGTTGATGTGTCAACAGATGCTCCATTAAAAGACACGGTAGCATATATTGGATCACTAATTTCAGAGATTGAAGAAATTTCAGTAAAATTAGGAGAAATTTAGGATATAAGAGCTTGCATAGAGTATAATCATATAAATTTTAGGGTTTATTCTTTAGCAAGCTCTTATTTTTATTTTATTATGTTTAATTTTTAATTTAATTTATTATGCTCTTCAAATCTCAATTTTATAATTTTTTTAATTATTTCTATTACTTCAAATTTCATTATATTCCCATTTATGTATAGAGTTTCAAATTTTTTTGATTTTGGTATATTGAAATCTGCTATAATTAATTCGTAATTTTTATCTTTTATATTTTTATAATATATATCATTATTATTAGATAAGTGCAAATCTAAAAAATTGGGGAATAAAATTTCAAGTTGATTTTTTAGTGAGATAGATTTTTTGTAATTAAATCTACTAATAACAAGGGTTTTAATTTTTTTATTATACTTGTAAAGTTGAGGTAATAAATTATCCCAAGTAGATATAACTGTATATATAAGGTATTCAATATGACATTTTTTTACTTCTCCTTTAATAATTAGTAAATATTTTTTTATAGTTTTTGAAAGTTCCTTCATAAATTCAGGAAATACAATTTGTAATTTTGAAATATATATATTATGTTTATCAAATACTATATAATTTGAATTAAAATTATCATATAAAAAAACATTAGCATTATGTATATATGTTATTAATTCATAAGGATTATTTAGTTTTAAATTAAATTTATCAGATAATTTATATGTTGATTCAAGTGCTTGATAAATTGAAAAATTAATAAGAGTATTTGATTTAGTCTTTTTTATTAAATCTAAAAAAGAAAAAGCAATATCTTTATGTAAGTAATAGTAAAATATATCTATTATATTTTCTTTTGTAAATTCAAGTTCAAACTCTTCAAATAAATTTTTTAATTCTGAGCAATTGTATGCTTCTTGCACTTTTATGGTGTTAAAGTTTTCCTTTATTAAATAAGGTAATACACAATGTCCAGATTTTAATCTTTCAATATGTATAGGATATAAAATAGTCATAATTTCGTTATCTATATATGGAAATTTTTTAACACCGATACTTTTTAAAAAAGTATTTTGCAATTTAATTATTTTTTCTTTATCATATTTTTCAAATGGCCATTCATTATAAGAATATTTTTCTCTAAATAAATGAAACAAAAATGTTCTTATATTGTCTTCATTTCCCTCAAATTGAAAAAGTTTTCTATTTATTTTAAAATCGTAAATTTTACTAACAGATTTATTAAATTTTTTTAGTGCTCTGTAAACAGTTGTTATACTGAAAAATTCATGTTTTGCTATATCATTTAATGTGTTAAAATCATTAAAAAATATCGCTTCAACTATTTTAAAAATAGAAGAGTTTTTTATTATACAACTAAAAAACATCTCTATATTTGCGTTTTTTTTATATTTAACTTCTATATCTGAATTATGAATATTAATATTTAATATTGCACTGTATTTTTGATTAATGGTATTAATATCATTTTTTAGTGTTTTTTCATCAATTTTTAGTTTTTTCATTAAAAATTTTTTATTTACTTTGTCAGAATAAATATTTAATGTCTTTATTAAATTTAAATTTCTTGTAATATTTTTGTTGAAAATACTTATCATTTTTAGTCTCATTTCTAGAAATTTTTTCAAAAATTTGATTTATATTTTTTTTTAGAAAAAATTTTATGGTTAAAAATTTAATTATTTACTATAAATATTATATCATAAATATTTAATTTGACAAAAAAATATTTATCTACATTTTTTAGCCTTATTATTATAAATATTGCTTTAAACCATTGAAAAAAGCTTCTTTTATAAAAAAATAATTTTTTAAATTTTAAATTTTTTTTATAAAAAAAAAATTTAAACATTTGTAAATATTAAAACACATGTAATACAATGTAAAAAAATAAAGGATAACTTTAATTAAATTATTTTTTGTTTTGAGTAAGAAAGTAACAATAATTTATATACGAAAATATATAAGTTATAAACCGTATAATTAAAATTAAAATTTGAGGAGAAGAATTTATTTTAATTATAAAAAAGGGAGGTAATTGTGTATAATCGCAATAATTTAAATAAAAAATCAGAAATAGTTAGAAAGCCTATATATTCAATGCGTAAATTAAGCATTGGATTTGTGTCATGCATGTTAGGGGTTACAATTTTGTTTGGAGGAGTTTCAGTATTAAATACTGGACTGAATGTAGAGTCGGTTGTTATGGCTGAGTCTAATCAAGATTTTAGATTTGTTACACCAACTAAGATAGATAATCAAGAATTACCTGTTGTTTATTTTGTAAAAAATGAAGATAAATTAACATATGAAAAAGCAAGTAAAAGTACTAGGGTAGAAACACAAATTTTAAGTGAAAATAGAGCACCAAGTAAGAAAATTTTTAGAATACATCAAGGTAAATTTTATGAACAAGGAAGGAATAATGAATCAGCATATGAAATGAAAGCTTTGTTATATAGTAATACAAATTATAAGTTAGAATTTTCATATAAGGATAATAAAAATGGGACTATAGGTATAAAAGGGACTAAAAAAGTTGAAGGATCTAGCTATGGAAATAATACATCTGAAGGATACGAAAAAGGTAAAACTAATGATTATAATGTTAAAACTTATAAAATATTAACAGGAAATAGTAAAAATGATTTTCAAAAAGTAGCTAGTGAAAATGCAATATTTTACGGATATTTTAATAAAGGTAGAAAAGATAAAGGAAAGGATTTAGATATTTATATCGCCTATGCTCGTTTAGTTCCGGAAACACCAGTTTTAAATGTTCAAAATAATATAATAAAACTTCCTATAAGTAAATATAGTGGGATGTCACAAAAAGAAGTATTAAATTCTATTAGAAATCAGGAAATAACACCAAAATTGTCTACTAAAAATATTGGAGAAGGATTTGTAATTGATACTGCTAATAATAACAATCCTGTTCCATCAAAAATTAATGAAGAACAATTAGAAGATAAAACAATAAATAGTGTAAATGATACATTTGAAATACCATTAACGGCAGAAAAATGGGGTATAAATATACAAAATAAATTAAATATTTTATTTTATGATGATCTGAAAGATGAT
>NZ_JBFNFI010000005.1:0-92511 GCF_046035495.1 Helcococcus sp. KG196 | reverse complement strand
ATACTAATGCTAAAAACATTTACAGGTATTTTAAGAAAAAGTATTACCTGTAAATATTAATGCCAAAAAAATTTACAGGTGTCCGAGAAAAATATTACCTGTAAATACTAATGACAAAAAAAATTTACATAAAAAATAAAAAGATCCACTTAGGCATCTCCGCAGCTCCATAGGAGCGAGGACTAGTGCCGTAAGTGGATTTTTTTTATTTTTATTTTCTTAATCTATTTGAGTTTTTAGTATATCTGTATAATCTGTCTTTTAATTCGTCTGAAGGTAATTCTTTAGCTCTCCATTGCCAGTTTGCGCCTAATGTTCCTGGTAGATTCATTCTTGCCCAGTTTCCTAAGTCTAATAAATCTTGTAATTGGAATATAGCTGTGTCTGCAACTGATGTCATACAAAGTCTGATGATACCCCAGTTGTAACCTTCTTCTTCGGTTAAACCTGCATATTCTTTTGCTCTTTGTAACAGAGCAGGGTCTTGATTATCAATCCATCCACGAAGTGTTTCATTGTCGTGTGTCCCTGCATATACTACATAGTCTGTTGTATAGTTGTGAGGAATATGTTCACTGTTCATTTCTTCGTTGAATGCAAATTGAATGATCTTCATTCCTGGGAATGCCGTTTGTTGTCTAAACTCATAAACTTCTTTAGTCATGTAACCTAAATCTTCAGCAATAATTGGTAAATCGCCTAAATCTTCTTTGATTTGTCTAAATAGGTCGTAAGCTGGACCTTTTTGCCATGAACCATTTTTGGCAGTGTCATCTCCTGCAGGTATTTGCCAAAATGATTCAAAACCTCTAAAGTGGTCAATTCTTACACAGTCAAATATTTTGAATGATGATCTGATTCTTTCAATCCACCATCTATAGTTTTCCTTTTTATTTTCATCCCAGTTATATACAGGATTTCCCCATAATTGACCTGCGTCTGAAAATGCATCCGGAGGACATCCTCCTACAAATGCAGGGGTTAAATCTGGTTTTAATAAGAATAATTGAGGATTTGCCCACACATCTGAGCTATCTTCTGCAACATAGATTGGAATATCACCAATTATCTTTATTCCTCTGGAGTTGGCATATTCTTTTAATGCTATCCATTGTTTGTAAAAAATATATTGGATAAATAGGTGGAAGAATATATCTTTTTTATTTGTTTCTTCAAATTCCTTAAGAGCTTCTTTATTTCTTGATTTGTATTTTTCATCCCATTGTGTCCATGAATTGCCATTATTAGCATCTTTTAACGCCATAAATAATGAAAAATCATTTAGCCAGAAAGATTCTTGTTTACAGAAACTCGAAAAATCAATAGAGGATAAATCAAATCTCTCAAAAGCCCTTCTTAATATTTCATATCTCTCATGGTATAATCTACCATAATCAATTTTTTCTATATCTACATTTTCATTTAATGGATTTAATTCTTCTTGGGTAATTAATCCATCATTTTTTAAATATTCTAAATCTATAAAGTATGGATTACCTGCAAATGTTGAAAAAGATTGATAAGGACTGTCACCATAACTTGTAGGACCAACTGGTAGCACTTGCCAATATGTTTGTCCTGCATTAACTAAAAAGTCAACAAATTTTCTTGCATTTTCTCCCATAGTACCAATACCATAAGGTCCGGGTAGAGAAGAAATGTGCATCAAAACTCCGGAAGTTCTATTATCGTTCACTTTTTGAAAATTGTATTTTTCATCTAACATTTTTAACTCCTAACTATTAATTTTGTATCTACTATTGTTTGTTTTTGAGAAGCTTGTGGATTCATTATTAAATCAACAGCTTCTCTACCTAGTAGTTTAGCGTTTATGTCTACGCTTGAAAATGGTAAATTTGATATTTTTGATAAGTATGTGTTGTTAAAACTTATTATCTTTATAAACTTACCTAATTCATTATACCTTTTTGCTATACCATATGCAATTAAATCATCTGTACAAGCAACTGAATCATATTCTTTTTCTATTAATGTATCTGCAAGTTCATAACCTGCATCTATAGAAAAATCAACATAATACATATCATTTTCATCATAATTTATCATATGTTTTTTGAGTGCCAGCTCAAATCCTTCTTGTCTATCTATTGTAACTATATATTCTTTATTTCCGCCTACAAATGCAGGTTTTTTTGCACCCTTTTTTATCAAAAAGTTTACAGCATTTTGCATTGCTTTTGGGTTATCATTATTTACGCTAAGCATATTTTTACTATTAGGTCTACCTACAACTACAGTAGGTTTACTGGATTCTTTTAAGAAATTAATTGTTTTATCATTTTTTTGTACAGACAGTTTTATCACTCCATCAATTTTATTTGACTGTATTAGTGATTTAACTTTACTATACTCAGTTGAATTTTTTCCATCAGAAAAAACCAAAAGCATATCTTTACTATAAAAATTTAATCTAGTCGCAATTGCATCAAGTATATCTAGAAAGAATGAATTGGCAAAACCTTTACTAGGAGTTCTATCAATAATTACTGCTATTGTATCAGTATTTTTTGTTGCAAGAGCTCTAGCTGTATAATTAGGTTCATATCCTGTTTTATCAATTGCACGTTGAACTTTTTGTCTAGTAATTTCATTAACATTAACTTTGTTGGAAACTACTCTTGATACAGTGGATATACTTACCCCAGCTAAATATGCTACATCTCTAATTGTAACTTTTCTTGTCATATATTTTTCCTTTAATTAATTCTATTTGTTGTTTCTCCGTCAAAGAAATGTAAAGCATCTAAATCAAATGTGAAGTTATGAATTTCATCTATATCATATTTAAAATGACCGGGTTGAGAAATAACTACTTCGGATTCATCATCTAATTTTACATAAAGAATTTTTTCTTTACCTAAATTTTCAACAACATCAATTCTTCCTTTAAGAGCATTTTCAGAATCTTTAGCTAAGAATCTTTCAGCTCTTATACCTAAGTAAATGGATTTATCACTATGATTTTTTAATTTTACCTGATCTTCGTGTTTTGGCGTAAGCTTAATTAAGCCATTTTCTGAAATGAATTGACCATTTTGATATTTCCCTTTGAATATATTCATCGTAGGGGAGCCAATAAATCCTGCAACGAATAAGTTAGCCGGTTGGTTATAAAATTCTTCCGGTTTACCGAATTGTTGTATTTTTCCTTTATCTAAAAGAATAATTTTATCAGCCATTGTCATAGCTTCTGTTTGATCATGTGTTACGTATATAGATGTTGTTCCTAGTTGTTTGTGTAATCTAACAAGTTCAACTCTCATGTGTTCACGAAGTTTGGCATCCAAGTTTGATAATGGCTCGTCCATTAAGAATACCCCCGGTTTTCTAACCATAGCTCTACCTAATGCAACTCTCTGTCTTTGCCCTCCGGAAATATCGGATGGTTTAGAATATAGATATTCTTTTAATTGTAAAATTTCTGCTGCTTCCATAACTCTCTTATGGATAACTTCTTTTCTTTCATTTTTCATTTGTAATGAAAATGCCATATTATCATATACAGTCAAGTGAGGATACAATGCATATGATTGGAATACCATAGCTATATCTCTATCTTTTGGTGCAACCTTATTCATTAATTTGTCACCAAAAATTAATTCGCCTTCTGTTATGGAATTTAATCCGGCAATCATTCTTAATAATGTAGATTTCCCACATCCTGAAGGGCCTAAAATTGCACAAAATTCTTTATCTTCAATTGTTAAATCAATATGTCTTATTGTAAATTTATCTCTACCTTCATATTTTTTACCTAAATTATTTAATGTAACTTTCATTTTAATCTCCTAACCTTTTACTGAACCCTTACTTAATCCGGATACTAATTGATTTTGTAAACTCATAAATAATACTACGATTGGAATTGCTGTTAATAATCCACCTGCAGCAAAAGCAGGAGCGTTCATTGTTCTCATATCTTGTATTAATGTAAATAGACCTGTTGCCAAAGTATATTCTTCATTGCTTGTTAATAATACTGCAGGTAACATATAATCCATAAATGGACCTATAAATGACCATAATGCAATTATTGCTAACATTGGTTTTGCTATTGGCATAATAATTAATCTATATACTTGAAAATTTGAACATCCGTCAATTCTAGCAGCTTCATCTAATTCGTTTGAAATGGAATCAATATATCCTTTTAGGATAAATGTATTACCTGCAATACCACCGGCTGAATAAATTAAAATTAACATAGCTGTTCTACTAAATATTGGAACAATACCTGAAATAATCGAGTGTATTGCATAATAAGCCGTAATACCCGCAAATGCCGGAATTGTTTGAATAAGCATAATACCCATTAAGCTGGCTTTTTTTCCTTTAAATCTATATCTTGAATAAGCATATCCTGTAAACGATACGATTAATAGTGTAAATAAAGCTGTTGCTATAGCGATTAAAATTGTATTTTTTGTCCAAATTAAAAAGTTTGTATTTTCAAATAAGTATTCAAAATTTTTAAATGAGAAGGAAAATGCACCTGAAAGTGAGATATATTTTCCTTGATTACCGTTGAAACTTGATATTACCATTGCTGCTAATGGCCAAATAATGGCTATTGCCCAAGCAATTAAAATTGCGTAGGAAAGCACAAGAAGTATTTTACCAACAGTGTTTAACGGTTGTTTATCAGATAAATATAAACCATTATTTTTATTTTTTCTCTTAAACATATTAGTTCCCCTTAAATGCTTTTGTATTTCTAAATCCTAACCATGAGAAGAACATGATTATAAGTGAAATAACTATTGTTACAGCAGCTCCTAGAGCTTGATAGTTACTTGTTATAGTTAATTTATAAATATATGAAATTAACAAGTCTGTTGAACCGGCTACATTACCATATACTGAAGGATTAAATGGACCACCTCCATTAAATAAGTGAATAATCGAAAAATTATTAAAGTTAAATGTGTATTGTCCGATTAGAAGAGGGGCAGTTTGGAATAATACTAAAGGAATAGTGATTCTCCATGTTTTCTTAAAACCAGTTGCTCCATCAATTTCAGCCGCTTCATATAAATCAGAAGGTATACCTTGTAAAATACCTGTTGATAATAAAAATACATATGCTGAACCTAGCCATCCTTGTAATAGTATAAGAACTAATCTTGTTTGGAATGTATTATTTTTAACATCTAGTGCAATTCCAAATATTTTGTTAATCATTTCAGTGATTGGTCCACCTTTTGCAAACATTTGAGAGAAGAACATTATAGTAATAAATGCAGGAACAGCCCATGGTAATAAATAAATCGTTCTAAATAGTCCCTTAAACTTTATTCTTTCTTGATTTGCAATTAATGATAATATAAAACCAATTGCAATTGCTAATGTAGTTGAAGCAAATGTCCAGATTAATGTCCACAATACGATTGGCCAGAATGCTTTACCGGCAACTCCTTGTCCTAATGCAAGTAATTTATAATTTTGCAATCCACTCCAAGTAAATTTAGCTTGATTATTTGGATCATAATTAGTAAATGAAATTAAAATTGTTGTAAATATTGGTACTAAAACTATG
Organism: Helcococcus sp. KG196; assembly: GCF_046035495.1. NCBI lineage: Bacteria > Bacillati > Bacillota > Tissierellia > Tissierellales > Peptoniphilaceae > Helcococcus > Helcococcus sp. KG196. The sequence goes on along the minus strand of NZ_JBFNFI010000005.1, from coordinate 86,954 downwards.
AATATAATTGCTATTGAAGCAGGGGATATTACTAAATAAGGGAATCCATCTGTTAGAATTGCTTCCTTAGTTTCAAACCATACATTTCTTCTTACACCCTCAATTTCTTTCTTTTCAACTTTATATACATCAACAAATGATATATAGTATATGAATATAGATATTAAAAGTAAAAATATTGAAATAATACCTTCTATCATAAATATAATTGATTTATCTAATCTTTTACCACCTTCCGCAAGACTTATAAGTCCTGAGATACCTTCACCTTGGTAATTTCCAAATCCAAGAGCATATGGTATTGCAACAAAATAAATAAATAATGTACCTATGAAAAATAATAGTGCTTTTACATATTGTTTATTTAATAGTTGTCCTAATCCCGGAATAGGGAATGTTAGATATGACAATATTGGGTGTTTCTTTTCTACTTCTATAGGAGTTTTTCTTCTTACGTCAGAGATATCAGAATTTAATACATTCATCTTTGATTTATAATCTATATTTAGATGATGCTTAATATTTTTAATATCTTCTTGTGTTGCTTTTTTCTTATCAATATAAGAAAAAGCAGTTATATCTTCTTTTGCTGATCTTTTTCTAATCTTTTGTTCTGTGGTTAAGGCCTTTTTAGAAATTAATCCTTCAGAATATTTCTTATTTAACTCTATAAGTTCAGCTTGAAGTTGATTATTTCTTTCTTCAGTTTTTTGTTGAATTATTTTTTTTGCTTCATCAGTTTCTTTTTGTGTGATATTAGCTAATTTTTGTTCTTTGAATTTTAATTGTTTTTTTAGATTTTCATCATTTTTAATCATATCAGGAATATGACGCAATTCTCTTTCAGCCAAATTATAATTGAATTGTGCTTCATATGATAAATCAACATAATCTTTATAAAAGTCTAATTTTTTATTTGCCTTAAATTCTCTCTCTTGTAGGTATGCAATTTTTTTATCTTGTACATCTTTGAATCTATTTTTTGCTTCATTTTCAATTTTTGTTAAAAAGTTTTTTTCTTTTTCTAAAAATTCATCTAATTTTTTGATATAAGGATGATTTTTTCTATTAGATTCAAGTTTCTTTCTATCAGAAGGAGATGCATTTATTAAATCAATAATATATTGATTTTTTCTTGGATATTCACGTCCTACACTATCCTTAATGGTTTTTGAATAAGCCATAGTTTACCTTCCTTTTTGTAATTGGTGCTTTTATTATAACTAAAAGATAGCATATATATAACAAAACTATCAAATAGTAAAAAATTGAATTTGTTTTAAAAGAAATTATAATGTTAATAGTTTTTATTAAAATTATTAAAGAAAATATAATTTTAAATAATTTTGATATACCGTATTTTTTATAGGTGAAAAATGTAAATAAGGTTATTAAAATCACTTCAAATATATTATAAAAATAATTTGTTATTATAATTTCCATATAATCTGAAGGGGAATTATTTTTATTAAGCTCTAAGAAAACTTTTAATAAGTCTTGATTTTTTCCAAGATTAAAAGCTTCCAATGATGCTATAAAAATTATCAGTGCTGTTATTATTAGTAATCTATTAACTGTTTTTTTTTCTTTTTTATATTTAATATTTCTATTTTCCATAATTACCTGTAAATATAGGAATAGCCAAAACTTAAGTTTTGGCTATTCACTATATTTTATTTGCTTTTAATTACTTAAGTTGTTCTAACATTGATGTGAAAGCAGCGTTTAATTCTTTGTATGCTGCGGCTGCATCAGCTGGTTTAACAGAATTCCAAGATAATACTGAATTTTTCCATGTATCCCAAACTTGTCCAAATTCTTTGAATAATGGTCTTGCTGGAGAAACTTTGTATGATTCAATTACGTTTGTTATAACTTTCTTGTCGATTTCTGATAAATCAGATGCTTTATAAACATCAGCTTTTACGTTACCTAAAATTTTACCTGTTGATTTATATATATCAACAGCATTTGCAGGGTTAACAAGTTCTTTAATGAATGCTGTAGCTAATGCCACTTTATTTTTATCAGCTTCAATTCTTGCGTTGATTCCTAATGCCCAACCACCTTTCCAGTGAGTAAATGCTTTACCTGCAACTGTTATGTGGTTAATTGGATAAACTTCAATGTTTCCTGCTTTAATTTCTTTAGCTATAACACCTTTACCAGCTGTTGACCAAGGTCCATCTAATCTTATAACACCTTTTCCGCCTGTTGTAAATTCTTTATCGATATATCCCCAACCTGCTTCAGCATCAAATAATGGTGTGCCAGCGTCTTTATTTAATTTCCAATATCCATAAACTCCATCAAATACAGCTTTTTGATCTGCTGTTAATTTATCATATGGATTTGCATATGTTGAAGTAAATTTTTTATCTTTCTTTGCTAATAAATCTAAACCACCAGCATTGTTTGGAGCTACACCAAACCATGCATCAAAGAATGGTAATAAAACTGTAGCTGCATCTTTTTGAGCTGTAATTTCAAATGGTTTTGTATGATCAATCTTTAATGTTTCTGCATTCTTTTTGTTTACAAATGTAACCAATGATTCAATATTGTAAGGGAATGCAAGATAATCTTTATCTTTTTTGAATTGTCCACCTAATCCTTTATCAAAATCATCAAATCCGCCTAATTCTTTTGCCATTTCAGCAGCAGGAAGTGCTCCTAAAACATTGTTATCTGCTAATTCTGTGAATTTATCTGCTGGAAGTGCAAATACGTCAGCAACGTCCTTATTTGTTGCATCTGTTTTTTGAATTACACCCAGGTGATCAAATGATGCTATTTCTTTTAGTTTAATCTTTGAATCCGGGTTAGCTTTTGTGATTTTATCTACCACTTTTTTATAGTAATCCATCCAACCTTTTTCAGCTTGAACAGTGATTTCGCCTTTTAATTTTCCGGTTGTTGTTTTTTCAACTTCTTTTGTTTTTGGCTTAGAAGTATTACATGCACTTAAAACCAAAGTGAATGCTAGCATCGAAGCTACTAGACTTTTTAAATTTTTTTTCATATTTCCTCCTATATTTTTACAACCTAATGAAAACGGTTGCGGTTATATCTATAGTATATATATTAATTTTCAAAGTGTCAAATTTTATTTAAATTACTTTTAATTAATGAAAATGCTAAAAATTTATAATTTATCATGCAAATGTTTGCGATATTGAAATGTTATAATAGAATAATTCATGTAAAAATCAATATTTTTGAAAAAATGATTCGATTTTATATTTTTATGTTTTGTTATAAAATATATTTAAATAAATTTATATACATAAAGCGTTTTTAAAATATTAAAAAAATTTAATATTTAAGATTTACAAAGTTTAATATTTAGTAAAAGATGTGAATACTATTAATTGTAAAAAGAGACTATTATATATATAATCTAATTAGAATCAATAAATAAATTACAAATAAACAAATATATGGTAAAGTAGTAATGAATTAAATTTTATAGGAGCAATTATGTTTTTTAGGAGAAAAGATGGTTATAAGATAGAAGTAGATCCTTTTTCAAGATTTATACCTTTAATAATGAAAGAAAGAAATGATGCTTTAGTCGCTTTAAATCAAGAAATTTCTTTAGAGCCTTTTGATGCTTATATTAGAAAAGTATATGATGAAACAGGGATTAGATTGTCGTATATGCATATAATTTATGCAGCTATGGCAAGAACATATAGAGAAAAACCTAAAATTAATCAATTTATTATAAATGGAAGATATTATATGAGAAATGAAATAATTATTTCCATGGTAGTAAAAAAAGCAATGACAGAAGATGCAGCTGAAACTACTCTTAAATTTAAATTTAAGGGGGATGAAACTCCTCTTCAAGTTAGAGAAATATTAAATAAAGAAATCCAGGCTGAAAAAGATACAAATACTGATGGTAAAAATGCAACAGATATATTTGTTAAAGGACTTTCAAAAACACCTTTATTCATATTAAAATTTTTAGTTGGAAGTATTAAATTTTTAGATAAAATTAATATGATACCGAGCAGTGCACTAGAAGCAAGCCCATTTCATGCATCTGCATTTATAACAAATTTAGGGTCTATAGGGCTTGATGCCGCATTACACCATATTTATAATTTGGGGACAATTGGAGCTTTTCTTTCAATAGGTAAAAAAGGAAAGAAAATTGTTAAGAAAAAGGATAAGTTTATAGAAGAAAAAATTATGAATATAGGCTTTGTAATAGATGAAAGAATTTGTGATGGATTTTATTATGCAGCAGCAATGAGAAGATTTTTCAGATATTTAAATAATCCTGAAAAGTTAGAAGAACCTGTAAATTTAGATGATTAATTTGAAATTATTTATTATGTTGGGTCAAAATTTAATGATTTTTGATTCAGCATATTTTTTTATTGAAATTTTCAAATAAAATATAAAAATAGTATATGATTATGCGATTAAAATTTAGGTAAAATTATATAAATAAAATAGAAATAGAAATGACAATTATCAAGGAAAGAGTTTTAAGAAAAATACTAATATATGTAAAACATTTAAAATGTATATAATAAGTGATATTATTATATGGATACAATAAAAGGGAGGAACTATGTTTTCTAAATTTTTTAAGAAACAAAATATGATGAGAACTGTACTCATAGCTGTGTCACCTATAATTATTTATGGAATTTATGTTTTTGGATGGAGAACACTAGCACTATTAGTTTTCAACATAATTGTGGCATGTACAGTGGAGTATTTATCAGAAAAATATATGTATAAAAAAGCTCAAATTACAGAAGCTGCTATTGTAACGGCGATTTTATTTACATTAACATTATCTCCGGGATTACCATTTTGGATGTCTGGTGTAGGGGTGGCATTTGGTATTTTTTTTGGTAAAGAAGTATTTGGAGGATTTGGTAAAAATGTATTTAATCCTGCGATAGTTGGTAGAGCATTTATTTATATAAATTTTTCGACATCGATGTTAACATTTAATCAAGCTGCAAATTCAGAAAGATTAATTAGTGGTTTAGGTAGATTTGCAAAGTGGATAACTCCTGTTTTAGATCATACTGCAAGCCCAACACCATTACTCGATTTAAAAATTAATGGGAGTACAGTAAGTGTATTAAATTTATTTTTGGGTAATATTGCTGGATCTATTGGTGAAATATCAACTTTATTAATTATCCTAGGTGGAGCATATATGATTTATAAAAAAGTTGCATCATGGGAAATTATGGTATCATCATTAATTGGATTTGTAGTAACATCATATGCTTTGATTTTAATCGGTGTTCAAGGAGATATTTTACCACCGTTACAAGGATTGTTAGTAGGAGGATTTATGTTTGGTACAGTATTTATGTCAACAGATCCAATATCCGCACCAAAACAAGTTCAAGCAAAATGGATTTATGGAATTATGATTGGATTTACAGTAGTTATTATAAGAGGATTTTCTTTATTTCCGGGAGGAACGATGTTTGCGATTTTAATTGCCGAAGTATTTGCTCCTGTAATTGATTATATATTTAAGGAAGTAAATAGAAAGAAAAGATTAGCAAAAAAATCAACAATTGTTAAAAAGGCGGTGGCTAATGATTAATAAGAATAAAAAATCATTAGTTTATCCGGCACTTTTTATGCTAGTTTTATCGACTGTACTAACATTTTTTTTAGCTATGTTAAATAAACATATTAATCCCTTAGTTATATTTTTTGCTTCTATATTTACAAGTAATATGATTTTTAGTAATTTTTTAGGGATGTGCTCATTTATTTCTGTAAGTAAGGAAGTTGAAACAGCAACAGGTTTAGGGATTGCTGTAACATTTGTACTGTCAATTACAACACTTCTTAACTACTTTATGAATAAGCTAATGGTATCATTAGGTATTGAATACTTAAATTACATTATCTTTATAGTTGTTATAGCTGCATTTGTTCAAATTTTAGAAATGATTTTAGAAAGATATGTTCCAAATCTTTACCATGCATTGGGAATTTTTTTACCACTTATAACTGTAAATTGTGCAATCTTAGGTGTTACATTATTTATGGTTACAAGAGAATATAATTTTTTACAATCATTGTTATTTGGGATTGGTTCAGGTATAGGTTGGGCGTTAGCTATTATTTCAATGGCTGGTATCAGAGCGAGAATGAATGAAAATGCCTTACCAAAAGGACTTCAAGGGGCTCCAATTACGCTTATTATAACAGGTATAATGGCAATGGCATTTATCGGATTCTCAGGTATGGTTCCAATTTCATAGAAAGAAGGAGGGATTTATGATTCAAGTACTAACAACAACATTTATAGTTGCTATAATCTCTTCTATATTTGCGATTATACTTACAATTGCACATAAGGTTTTAAATAATTATGGATTTGTAGAATTAAAAATTAATAGTGAAAAAAATTTAAAAGTAGAAGGTGGACAGTCACTTTTAAATGCACTAAAAAATGAAAAAATATTTTTACCATCAGCATGTGGTGGAAAGGGGACATGTGGATATTGTAAATGTAAAGTTAATAATGGTGCCGGTCCTGTTTTAGCTACAGAAAAGCTTTTGTTAACCAAAGCGGAATTAGAATCAGATGTAAGATTATCATGTCAATTAAAGGTTAAAAGTGATATTGATATTGAAATTCCTGAAGAATTATTCAATGTACAAGAATTTGAGGCGATACTTATTGAAAAAATTCCAATGACGGATAAAATCGTAAAAATTAGAATGGAATTAATGGGAAAAAAAACAATTAATTTTAAACCCGGACAGTTTTTACAATTACAATCAAAACCATATCCAAAAGGAGATGATTATAATGCTCAAGATGAAGCTTGGGACAGAGCATATTCAATTGCATCGTCAACTAAAGATGATAAACATGTTGAATTATTAATTGGCCAAGTTTTAGATGGGAGAGTTTCAACATATGTACATAAAGTATTAAATGTTGGAGATAAAATTACTTTATTTGGACCATTTGGAGATTTCTATTATAATGATGATGATAATGATGAAATAGTAATGGTTGCGGTAGGGACAGGATTTGCACCTATAAGATCGATATTATATCATATGCTAGATAATGATATTAAAAAAACTGCCAGATTTTACTTTGGAGCAAAAACAAAATCTGATTTATTTTTATTAGAAGAGATGAAAATGTTTGAAGAGAAATTGCATGACTTCAAGTTTATGCCTACACTATCCAGACCGGAAGAATCAGATAATTGGGATGGAGACATAGGTAGAGTAAATAATTCAATTGATAAATATATTGAAGAAGATAAGACTTATACAGCGTATATATGTGGTTCGCCAGCTATGATTAGTGGTATTGTAAAATCACTGATAGCAAAAGGTGTAAATACAGACTATATCCACTTTGATGAATTCTAGTATTGTTTAACATCACGTATAATTTTTCTTAAAACTTTCTCTAAATTTTTTTAATATGATAATAAAAATCTATAAAAGTTTGATACAATAATCATGTCGAAAGGCGACAGATAAATATCAAGTGTTTAAGTAAACGCACAGAAAAGAACATTCTCCCTCTTTTTTGTGCGTTTGTTTTTTGAAAATGTTTTTAAAAATTAATATAATATATTAAACAATATATTATTAATTAAAGGTAAAGGAGAAATATGATTATAAATTTTTATCATACAAATGATATACATTCAAATTATAGTTTTTTAAGGAAAGTCCATAAGTTTATGATGGAAAATAAAACTGAAAATGATATTTATTTAGATGGTGGTGATTATTGTGATTTAATGAGCGTTGTCGTTGATTCAGACAAGGGAGAGTCGGCATTAGATTTATTGATGGAATGTAAATTAGATTTAATGGGAATAGGAAATAATGAAATAGATTTAGAGTTTGACAGTTTGTCAAAACTTGTAAATAAATACCCTATGATATGCTCAAATTTGACAGATGCTAATGATAAAGATATACCTGGTTTGAAAAAATCTGAAATATTGGAAAAGTTTGGTAAAAAATTTTTAATATTAAGTTCTGCACCTTATTTTGATGATAAAGGAGAACATGGGAAATATAATAAATTTTTTGAACTTGGTAATCTTAAAACACAAGATTCAATTAAGTCTTTGAAAAATGAGCTTAATAAATATAAAGGAAAATATGACTATATAATATATCTTTCACATAGTGGACATATTGTTGATGATATGATACTTAAAGAAATACCTGAAATGGATTTTATTTTCGGAGCACATACACATATTATTAAGAATGAAGGTAATTATTCAATGTCAGGGCGTGGAGAAGCATTGGGTAAAATTTCATTAGATATATCGGGTGATAAAATTAAATTGATAGAAAACAAACAAATTTATTTAGATGAAATTGAAAATGAAAAATTTGATAAGTTATTAGGTAAAAAAATTAAGCATGCAGAAAATATTATGTCAAAAGAATTGTTATTAAATTCTGAACTTAAATTTAATCCTTTTGAAGAAAATGAGTTAATCAATTTTATATGCGATGCCTTAATGAAATATAAAAAAGCTGATTTAGCAATTATGCATAATGGTATTGCCGAAAATGATTTAGTTAGACCTGTGTCAAAAAAATCTTTATTAAAAATATTCCCTTCCAAATTAAATCCAACGATTTTTCATGTTAAAGGAATAAATATTAAAGAAGCAGTTAAGCAGTCATTTGATAAAAAATTTATAACTCAGTCAGGTAAAGGTGCAGGATTTAGAGGAAGTGTTTTGGGAACTCTAGGATTTAGTAAAAATGTTAAAGTCCAAAAAAATCCATTTAATATATTTATAAATAATGAATTAATAGATGATGAAAAATACTATAAAGTTATTAGTGATGATTATATGCAAAGAGGAACATGGTATAAAACAATTTGTGCTTCAGATGCAGATTCTAAATTTTATAAATATTTTATTAGAGATTTAGTAAAGATTTATTTGACTGATGAAGAACTATTTAACAGCTCAAAAATTAAAAGAATTTATTGAGAAATGCATCAAAGTATATAAAAATTTACAGGTAAATTTCTAACTTTTTTAATAAAATTTACCTGTAAATAATTAATTTTCAATAATATTAGAAAAATATGAAATATTTAAAAATTCTTTTTACTTAGAAATTTCTTCGTTTACATATAAACTGCCAGCTTCTTCGTCCATTATTACAATTACATTTTTGTGAAGTTTTAGGAAGCTTGCAGGGATTAGTGGGGATATTACACTATCTTTTAATGTGTTCATTATTTTTGCTTTTTTAACTCCTGAAGCTAATAATATAATTTTTTTAGCCTTAAATATACTTCCCATTCCCATTGAAATAGCTGTTGTGGGAACATCTTTAATTTTTTCAAAAAATCTTGAATTAGCATTTATTGTTGATTCTTGCAAATCTTCTATGTGAGTATATAATTCTAATTTACTTGAAGGTTCATTAAATCCTATGTGTCCATTTTCTCCGATTCCTAAAATTTGAATATCTTGTCCACCTAAATCATCTATTATCTTTTCATAATTTTTACATTCTTCTAAAAAATCTTCAGCTTTTCCGTTTGGAACATATGTATTATTTTTATCAATATCAATATGATTAAATAAATTTTTGTTCATAAAATATCTATAACTTTGTTTATGCTCTCCGGAAAGACCTATGTATTCATCTAAATTTACAGATTTAATATTTTTAAATGAAATTTCCTTATTTTCATTTTTATTTATTAATTCTTTATAAAGTCCTATAGGTGTTGAACCTGTTGCTAAACCCAAAATAGCATTAGGATTTTCTTTTATAGTATTTGCAACTATATCAGCAGCTTTTTTACTCATTTCATCATAATTTTTTGTAATAATAATTTCCATTATAAACCTCCAAATAATTTTTCATTTAAATTATAACATATAATATTGAAAAATTTAATTTTAACAACAAGCATTTATCATATTGTTGATGATGGATAATATAATAGTTTTAAATTTTTTACAGAATTGTTATATTAAATGTGTTAAAATTTTGATATAATTATTATAACTTTGCTTTAGGGAGAATTATATGAATTTTATAAAATATTTTTTTAGAAATAATCTAGATAATAATTCATTTGGGTTATTGAGTACTTTTCATTTAAGTGCAATTATTATTTTAATATTACTAACTATTTTTGTAATAAGTTTTAAAAACAAAGATAGGAAAAAGCAAGAAAATTTACTTAAATTAATGGGAATATTATTGTTAAGTGATAAGATTATGATGTTTATATGGATGGTTACTTCAGGGTTTTATACTCTTGAAGCATCATTACCGGTTTATAATTGTAGAATTGTAGCTTGGTTTTTTATTTATGATATATTTATAGGAAATAAAATATTGAGAAAAATAGGAATATATTGGGGGCTAATGGGAGGTATATTAGCTATACTTATGCCTGAGCCATATGCATTTAGATTTCCGCATTATACAAATTTCCAATTTTTTATCTTCCACTATTTAATCTTTTTAATTGCGATATACAATATTGTAGTTAGAAAAGAAAGTCTGGATAAGAAAGATTTATTATTTACAGTTAAATTTACAGCTATTTATAATTTATGTGTAATGATTTTTACTTTATTATTAAGAAACTATTATCCAAAAGCAAACTATGGATTTTTAGTTGAAGCACCAAATGTTGTGAAAAATTTAATGCCATTGCAAGGAATTTTATATTATATATTTGTATTGCTCTTATATTCATTAATAATGGTGGTAATGCATTTTGTTGGAAAGTTATTTTGTAAATTGACAATTGATAAATAAAATAAGTGTGGTTTAGAAAATGATAAAGTAATTTGGTTCTTTGTCAAATAGTGTTTGTGAAGAATTAAAGTAAGATATTTAGGGGCTGTTGCAAAATGACTAAAAAGTTATTTTGCAACAGTACCTTTTTTTTTTCTAATTTTTTAAGATTAATTGAAATTAATAATTTGTTTCTAAAAAAATAACATTTTCAATACTTTGGAAAGAGTAAGTAAAACATAAGATAGTTTTATAAAGAATACATATTATATTTATGTAATATCAATTGACAAAATTTTATTTAATAACTATAATAAAATAATTAGGCATGCCTAATAAATGTATATTATGGATTAAATTAGAAATATTTTAGTGGATTTTATATGGAATTATTAAGTGTATGACTAAATATAATAATATATTTAAGGAGGATTATTTTGATAGTAAAAAGATTAAAGAAAATTATTTCATTTATTATGGCAATAATGATATTTTTTTATTCAGGATTTACATATGTAAATGCAGAAAATGAATTTACTGCTAAAGATTTAGTAGAGGGGTTTGCTAATGATTTTAGTATTGTGTTTGAACCAAAATCTATGACAGAAAAAATTGAAGATGTAACTGTAAATAATAAAAAAATGAGACAGGCAAGTAGTAGTATTTCTGTATGGGGAACGGATGCATATTTTGTTGATAAAGAAAATGGAAAATTATATCTTTCAGAACCAAAAAGTGATTCAGAAATTATTATTAAATTAAATGATGGAAGTACTAAAAAACTACAATTTACAAAAAATGGTGGAAAAGGAAATAGAATTAGTGTAGTAAGTGATTCTACACAAACTAGTCAAATACATAAAGAAAAATCTTCTAATGAAAAAAAAGAGGATAGCAAGGAATTAAAAGCTACTAAAACACAAAGTCAGGTAAAAGTGTCTAAAGACTCAAAATTACAATCAGAGAGAGATTTTTCTTTGGGAGATTTTAAAAATGGTTTTGGAGAAGTTACTGTTAATATCACTCCAAAAGAATTTGCTGGTAAAATCAGTAAAATACATATAGGATATAAAGAATACACAAAATCTGAAAATAAATATAGAATTTGGGGTGGTGGGGATAAGTATTATGTGGATAAAGATACTGGAAAAATATACTTTATTAAATTAGAAGATAAATTTGAAATTAAAATAAAACTTAATGATGGCACGGAAAAGAAATTTATATTAGATAAAAATAAAAATAAATTTGATGAAGTTAAAGACTTTAAATTAAAGGATACAGATTTAACTAAAACTGTTCCGTTAAAAGTTGAAAAAGTAGAAAAAAAAGAAGTTAGATTGCAAGAAAAAAATAAGGAAAATTTGACTGCTAAAAGTAGTTCGCTACCTGTTAAATCGAATCAAGATGCTATGGATTTTACAGATAAACATGAAACTATTGATTTTATGCTTGTTCCAAAAGGCTCTACAAAGTATAATATTAGTGAATTAAAGGTAAATCATATCCCTTATGAATTAAAAACGAATAAACTTCAAACATTTTATGGTGGATATTATGTTGATAAAGATGGAATTATTCACATGAATGAGCCAAGGGATGGGGCATTGATTACTATTATTGATAGTGAAAATAATTCTCATTACTTTAAGTATGATAAAAGTAAACAAAAGGGAAGTAGAATCAGTATAGAGAAAGATCCGGAAACTATTAAAGAGAAAAAATTAAAAATTAGACTTGTTGGTGAATTTGAACCTGCAGTAGTTCAACAGGAAAAATATGATGCGATTTCAGGAGCAACTACAGGTACTATATCAAATCAAAATAGTAATGCAAAAATTCAATTTGCCGAAGTAAGTGATACAAATCAACAGGTAAAAGAAAGTGATTGGAAAGATTTACATACAAATCCATGGTCATTAAGATCAAATCAAGTTAAGCTTGAACTTAATAAAGAATCTGGAATGAAAGCAAAATATAACCATTTAGATAGTTCTGTTACATTAAATGGAACTCCTAAAAAACCAGGTAAATATAATGTTAAAGCAGTAGTTATGCATAATGGAAACAAAATAGAAAGTGAACCTCTTTTGTTTGAAGTTTACAGTCAAAATGAAAAATTAGTTGATCATTTGAAATTAGAAAATGCAAAGAAGATGCAAGACGGGAAGTACATTTATACCTTGAAACCATGGTTGATTCAAGAATTTAACGGTTCAGATGAAATTGTAACTGTTCCAAAAGAAATTAAGGCTATATATGGGTCACATAAGAGTGGAACTTATGGAGTTTTAGGTAAGTATTCAAATGAAGGTACTAAACAAACTTTAATATTAGATAGTGATACTAATTTAACATTAGTTAATATGAAAGTTAAAAGTAGCGTAAAAATAGTTGTGAAAAAAGGTGCAAAACTTAATTTAATAGATTCCTCAATTTATGGAATAATTGATGTAGAGGATGGAGGAACATTCTCTATGAATTTTGATTATCAAAATGGAAAATTTGTAACGGGTACGTCAATAAATGGAAAAGTTATATTGGAAAATGGTTCAAATATAACTAATTCTATGATTTATTCTAATACTAATTTTTTAACGGATGCAGGAGTAAATGGTCGTGCTAATAAAAATGTAAGTTCCGTTTTAGAGGTAAGGGGAAATGTTAATCTACTAGGTAATGTGTTTATTAGGGGAGATGAAGCACCTACAGGTATAGATCCTGAAACCGGAAGAGTATATGCAGGGCAATCAGCATTAATGATAAAAAATGGAAAATTAAATATTGTTAGTGGGGCAACACTTGCAGCATATGGTGGTGGTAAAATAGCCACAACTACTAATGGAGGCTCGGCTATTATTTTAGATAATGGTCAAATCACTGGAGAAGGAAGCCTAATAGCAGTAGGTGGCACAGGTTTTAGTGGAAATGGTGGAGATGCTATAAGTGGAAATGGAAAAATATCTGTAAAAAGAGCTATTTTACAGGGAGGAAATACTTATAGCAAAAGTTCTGTTGCCGGTAAAGGACATTCAGATAATGTGATTATTTCCAGTGAAACAATAGGTAAAGCCATTGATGGTAAATATATTTTAAGAATGAGTGATTATGATCAACCGCTATACTGGCAAGAAATAATATTTGCTCCAAATATATCTAGTGTTGATTTTGGTAATGAATACATAGAGAATAGGTATTATAGGTAAAAAAATTAAAATAATATAATAAGAGAATTGGATAGTAAAATTTCCAATTCTCTTTTAATTTTTTAATATTTTTAGCGTCAAAAGCATTTTTTTATATTGATAAAATTAAAATAATATACTATAATAATAATGATAATCATTCTCGTTTAATTATCTAAAATATTAATTTGGAGGGAAAAATAGTGAATAAGAGAATAAATATTGTTGCTTTTTTGCTTATATTATGCGTTGCTTTTACAGCTTGTGGAAAAAATAGTGCTGATATTGTAAAAAATAAAATGGCTAATGATGGTACAGTTAAAAAAGATGGTAAAAAATTAGTATATACCACTTTCTTTCCTGTTGCAGATCTTACAAAGATGATTGTTGGAGATAAAATGGATGTAAAAATGATAATAAAGGGTAATGAAGAACCGCATTCATTTGAATTAAAGACTGATGATATGAAAAATATTATAAAATCAGATTTAATTATATATAACGGTGCTAATATGGAAAGTTTTATTCCTGATTTAGAAAAAGCGGTAGGTAATAAGGATAAATTTTTAAATTTATCTCAAGGATTAACTTTATTAAAACAAGGGGATGGATTAAATGATAGTAATGATATGGTAAATCCACATACATGGTTGAGTGTAAAAAATGCTATTGAGCAGTTAGATACGATATATAAGAAACTTTCATCCATAGATCCTGAAAATGAATCATATTATAAGACTAATTTAGAAAAGTCACAAGAAAAATTTAGAGAACTTGATAAAAAATTTGAAACTGAATTAGCTAAGGTAAATAAAAAAGAGAAATATTTTGTTGTTAGTCATGCAGCTTTTAATTATTTAGCTAATGATTATGGGTTAAAACAAGTTGCCGTAACAGGAATTTCTCCTGAAGATGAACCTTCAGCAAAACAATTAAAAATTATAGCTGATTTTGTAAAGAAAAATAAAATCTCCACTATATTTTTTGAAGGAAAAGCAACTCCAAAAGTTGCTGAAACACTTGCAAAAAATACAAATACAAAAACATCTACAATGTATACAATGGAAAATTTAACACAAGAAGAAGCGAAGATGGGTTATTTAAAACTTATGGAATTAAACCTTAAAGCTTTGATGGAATCTTTTAATGAATAAAGTTTTAGAAATTAATGATTTATCTTTTTCATACGATAAAGATTATATATTAAAAGATATATCATTTGAATTAAGTAGTGGAGAGTTTATAGCAATAGTTGGTGAAAATGGTAGTGGGAAATCTACGCTATTAAATTTAATTTTAAGCAATTTAAGCCCAAATAGTGGGAAAATAAAGTTATTTGGAGATAATATTTTAAATGACAACCATTATAGAGATATTGCATATATATCGCAAAATGCAGTTAACTCATATAGAAATTTTCCTACTACAATAAATGAGCTTATAAATAATCATTTAAAGTATTTGAAAATTAAAGTAGGTTTGGAAGAATATTTAAAAATGGTAGGCTTAGAAGAACACAGATATAAGAGTTTAAGGCAATTATCAGGAGGACAATTACAAAGAGTAGGCATAGTGCTTGCTTTAATTAAAGATGCAAGTCTTATTTTACTTGATGAACCCACAAGTGCGATTGATAAAAAGTTTTCAAGAGAATTATTTACAATTTTGAGAAAATTAAGTGAAAAAGGTAAGACTATAGTAATAGTAACTCATGAATTAGCGGAAATCACAGATTATGTTGATTATATTATTCATTTAAGAGGAGCAAGGGCTCATAAACATAATATTAATGATTGGAAGGAATTGATAAAATGCTAGATATATTTGAATATGAATTTATGAGAAGAGCTTTTATAGTTGGGACATTTTTAGCGATAATCCTTCCTTGTATGGGATTACCTATAGTATTAAAGAGATTATCAATGATAGGAGACACATTATCCCATTCATCGTTAGCCGGATTGACAGTTGGACTGGCATTTGGGATACATCCGCTATTAAGTGCTATACTAGCGTGTATTATTGCAGGGTTGAGCATAGAATTTATAAGAAATAGATTGAGAGCATATCAAGAAATTTCAACAGTAATTATATTGGCAGCTTCTGTCGGATTAGCAGGAATATTTACAAGTTTAATTGGAAATACCAATTCTTTAAGTTCCTATTTATTTGGTTCAATTGTAACGATTAGTGATTTGGAATATATAATAGTGTCGCTTGTATCGTTATTAGTTTTAATTATATATACAGTATTATATAGACGTATATATATAAGTGTATTTGATCCTAAGGCTGCTCATATTTTAGGGATAAATATTAATATTATTAATTTTATGATAACTTTTTTAAGTGCTATCACTATATCTATATCAGCAAAAACTATAGGTTCTTTGATAGTATCATCTCTTTTAGTTATCCCTGTAATTTGTTCAATGCAATTTGCTAAAACTTATAGAAATACACTTATACTTTCGATAATATTTTCTATAATTTTTGTCCATGCCGGATTAATTATATCTTATATATATAATTTAAAGCCGGGGTCGGTTATAGTTTTGGTATCAGTGGTATGTTTGATAATATCTATGTTTATAAAGAAAAAATAGGAGGTAATTTTGAAAAAAGGAAAATTTAAATTAGTTTTGTCATTAGTGGCTGCTTTAGTCTTGTTTACAGGATGTGGAAATAATAAAAAAGAACAAAAAAGTCCTGAAGTAAAAAAATCTGAATTAAAAACATTTACACCTGTATTTAAGGAAAAACAAAATAAATATAAAAATGATAAGACAACTGAAGTGCTTGTCGATGCAGAAATAGCAAAGGAAAATATAGTTAAAGTAGTAAAACATGGGGATCATTGGCATGTTTGGACAAAAGACGGTGTGGAGCATATAACATATACAGATCCGAATAAGCTTCAATCGGGAAAAAAACTTTCTTTAGTAAGTGTAGTTTCGCTTGAAAAATTGAAAGAAATGGATGTAGTAAAAATCTTAAAACACGGAGATCATTGGCATGTATATACATCTGATGGCAGTGAGTATTTAACATATGAAAATCCTGAATCAAGCTTTAGAAATGTAGAAATTGGAACCTACGTTGGAAATCATGGGAATAATCAATATTCTTCTGAAAATTATGATTCAAATATATCGGAAGAGTTAAGAGGTTCTGATGTAGTAAAAATTTTACAACATGAAGATCATTATCATATATATACAAGAGATGGTCAAGAGTTTATAAGTTACTCAGACCCGAGAAATATGTATCCAAATGCTGAATTTGGACAATATGTAGGAAGCCATGGAGAAAGTAATTCTAATGGAAAACAAAACTATAATACTGATTCTAAAAAAATAAATTCTACAACTAATACTGCACAAAATAATTCAAATCAGTCAATAACTAATGACGAAATAAATGAAAAAATAAAAAATTTGAACATTATAGGCGTGCTTGGGAAAGAATCTGTAAATAGATTTGACATAGTAAAAATTTTACAACACGGAAATCACTGGCATATATATGATAGTAAAAATAATGAGGGGATAACTTATGTTAATCCACAAAATCTATATCCCAAGGCTAGATTTGGTGAATATGTAGGAAGCCATGCGGATAATTCTAATAATCAAAATCTAGTAAAGAAATTTGATTGGCCTGAAGGAATTACAAAAATAATAGATCACGGAGACCACTGGCATTTATACAGGGGGGATGAAGAAGTTACTGTTACAAGTATAAATCCTATACCTCATTATACCGATGTAGAAGTTATTAAAGAAAGCAATGAATTTGAAAATATTACTGTAAATAATCAAGAACTTTTTAAATATGATGAAGTTGAACCAGTAAAAAATGTAAAACTATTTTCAAGATTAGAGCCAAATTTACAAAGTATGGATAATTTTGGTAATCCTGATAGTAGTATCCCTATTTTTGGTTCAAATGGTCAGAAAGAAAATGTATTTTATTGGTTGCATGGCGATCATTATCATGCAATAAGTATTAAACAATTAATTCAGATGGAAAAAAATGGTAAATTTGGGGATGCTAAAGCAAGAGATGTTGTAGCAGTATTAAAATATAAAATAAATAATCCAAATGAAAAAATGACTTTAGAAGTAGTGGCAGATGCAGGAAAAGTTGTAGAATTTTTATCTGGGCATTATAATATTAGTTCGAGAGATATTTCAAAAATTTTCAGACTTGGTAATAATATAAATATTTATGGTAAAGAAACTTATATATTTAGTTTATATGATTTTGAAGAAAAAGATGGAAAAATCATATACTTAAAACAACTGCCTAAAATAGATGGGCTTAAGGAAAAAGAAAAATTTGAAGAAGAAATTACTGAAAAAGATGTGAAAGATAAATCTCCTAATCGATATAAATCTCCTGAGTTCAAACCGTCAATTGAAGATGTAAATAAAAAAAGTGAAAAAGAAATAAAAAATGAAAATCAAAAAATTCAAGATAGAAAAGATTATAAATTGGGACAAAATGAAGAAAAATTTATTCCTAAAAAAGAAAATAAAGAAATAGATGATAAAAGGGAAAAAGAAAATTTAAGAAAACTTGCCAAAGCTTTAGGTATAAGTGAAGATGATGCTTTTGATAAAGTTTATGAAGTAATAAAAGAAAGTCCAAGAATTGCAGACCTTGAAGTAAATGAAGATGGTACTGTAAAATATAAAGGCAAAATTTACGATTTAAGAAATTAGTAAAAATCTTAATATTTATAACAAATATAACCATTATAAAATAATTGTTCAAATAAATGATGTTGCAGAATAGATAATTCTATTTTGCAACATCATTTCATTTAGAAAAACTGTTTGGTATGCTATAATATTATAAAATATCTTATATGGGGAAAATTATGAATTTAAGATTGAAAAATTTAAATTATTTTATATTGTTAAAAATAATAACTTCCATTGCTTTATATTTATTTACTTATTTTAATCATAAAAATGCAAATATTATTTTTATGGTTATATATATCATAATGGGATATGATGTTTTGATTAAGTCTATTAAAAGCATAATTTTGTGGGACTTTTTTGATGAGAATTTTTTAATGTCTTTTGCAACTCTCGGAGCAATTTTAATTAATGAATATCACGAAGCTGCATCTGTAATGATGTTATATCAAATTGGAGAGTATTTAAGAGAAATATCGGTATCAAAGTCTAAAAAATCTATTTCCAATTTGTTAGATTTAAGAAATAAAAAATATTCAATAATTTTTGATAATCAGACAACTATGGTAGATTATAAAAATATAGTTGAAAATGATATTATTTTATTAAAAAAGGGAGAAAAATTACCGGTAGATGCAATATTAATTGAAGAATATTCTTCAATGGATACATCAAATCTTACAGGCGAATCTTTACCTAAAGGTTTTTATAAAGGAGATAAACTTTTATCTGGATATATAAATTTATCAAATCTCGTAAAAGTAAAGGCTGTATCTAATTATACTAATTCTACTATGAGTAAATTAGAGAATTTAATAAAGAATATGTCTAATAAAAAATCTGTAACAGAAAGTTTTATTAGAATATTTGCTAATTTCTATACGCCTATAGTGACAATATCAGCACTTTTATTAATTATAATTCCTACTTTGATATATGGAGAATTTGATAAATGGTTTTATAGAGCACTAGTTTTTTTAGTTATTTCATGTCCATGTGCTTTTGTAATTTCTGTGCCTTTAACTTATTTTGCAGGGATAGGAAAATGTGCGAAAAAAGGAATTATTGTTAAAGGTTCTAATTTTTTTGAAGAAGCAACTAAAATTAGTAAAATATATTTTGATAAAACGGGGACTTTAACAAAAGGAAACTTTAAGGTAGAGAAAGTAAATATTAAAGATGAATATTATAATGAAAAAATTTTTAAAATTATTTCATCTATGGAATCATTATCGTATCACCCAATTGCAAAGGCTATAAATGAATATTTTAAATTAAGTGTTGATACATCAGAAATAAGTGATTTTATTGAAATTAATGGAAAAGGGATAAAAGGAAATTATGGAGAAAATCAATTAATAATTGGCACTAGGAAATTTTTAAATGAAAATAATATATTGTTTGACTTTAATGAAGAGCTGGGAACTATTATTCATATAGCTTACAATTCAAATTATATAGGAAATATTGTAATAAATGACGAAATAAAAGCTCAAGCTTCTAAAGTAATTCAAAAAATAAAAGAAGATTTTAATTTAGAAAGTATTATGATTACGGGAGATAAGGAAGAGATTTCAAGGTATGTTGCAAATAAAATTGGCATAGATAGGGTATATGCTGAGTTGTTACCCGAAGATAAATTAAATATATTAAATAAAGAAATTGCATTAAATGAAAAAATTACATTTGTAGGAGATGGAGTTAATGATGCACCATCAATGGCTTCAGCTAATTTGGGAATTTCAATGGGAGATAAGGGAGCAGATATATCAATTGAAATTTCAGATATAATATTGATGAATGATAATTTAGAAAGCATATATAAATTTTTCTACATTTCTAAAATTACAAAAAAAATAGTATGGCAAAATATAATTTTATCTTTAGGTGTTAAATTTTCGTTTTTATTTTTTGCATTATTTGGATTAACCAATTTACATTTTGCAGTTTTGGCTGATGTAGGGTTGACATTAGTGGCTATATTAAATGCAATGAGGTTATTATATGTAAAAGTTTAAGAACAAAAGCATACCATTATCTTTAATCTGGATAATAAGTATGCTTTGTTTATTTTCCAATCATGGATAAATCTTTGTATAATTTCTCAAAAGTAATTAAATCAAGTAGTGAACAGTTAATGATATGATTTCCCAACAATATATTCATATCAGCATATCCTATAAATCCTTTATTTAATTCTTTTTTTACTTTATATTTAGTTACATCATATTCAAAAATCATTTTTTTTGCTTTATATTTTCTGAAAATATTATTTTCTAATGTAAAATAATAATTATTTACAACAAAATTATAATACATCAATACTGAATAAATAACAAATGTGGATATAATGGCAAAGCTTACGTCAATAAAATTTGCTACTAAAATAAAAAAAATAAAGCAAGCAATTAAATTTAGAAAAAATGATGTAACAAATGATGATAAATTTCTTTTATATATTTTCATAATGTACCTCAAATTCAGTATATTTTATTAAGAGAAATTCTGCAAGTTTTTATATCTATATTTTTGTTATAAGTAAGTATAAACTTAATTTATTTTTTGATTTTTCATATTTATTATTGTATAATTTACATAAGCTAATAAAATATTTAGGTGCACCTTATTTATAGCTGAAGTATATTATGATGGAGGAAATATGAAAAAATTATTAATTGGTTTAAGCATATTAACATTTTTATTATTGCCTGGTAAAGGTGTAATTGCTAATCAAGATGATAAAGATATTAAAGAAAAAACAACGTTAAATGCAAAATCAGAAAAAGAAAAAAATAAAAAAGCTGAAATTACAAAAATAACTATTAATGATAAGGATTTTACTGATAATATAGAAGAAGTGAAATTTCCTTATGAGATAAAAATATATACAAGTAAAAAAGCTGATGAAAATTCTTCTATATCAACTCAGATTAAAGTTTTAAGCAAAACTTATTATGAAGTTAAAAATGATATTAAAGTATATGAAAATTATATATCCTTAAAGCCAAGAGAAGCTCTTTTAAACGGACAAGAATATCATTTAAAAATAGAAGATTTTTTAAAAAGTGTTGAAAAAAGAACAGAATATTTTTCAAATACACTAAAAAAAGAATTAAAATTTAAGATATCAAATGATTTAAAAGAAGATTTAAAACTTGAAAAAGCTCTTATAAATGATGATGATAAAAAGGATATAATTAAAAATAAAGATTATAAATTAAACAGTTCTGATAAAAAAATTTCCTTATATTTTAATCAACCTGTTTCATTAGAAAAATTTGAAAAATCAGTGGTTGATACTAATGGTAAAGGGATACATATTAATAAGGAAAATGAAAAGGATTATTCGGATACTGCAAGATTAACTGATGAAAAATTTGAGCTTATTGAACAAGATGGTAAGTATAAATCAAAAATAACTTTTACTATGGTAGGCAAATTAACTTATGAAGACTCTTTAAGAGAACCATTAGCAAAAAACTCAAAATATACAATAACTATTGAAGATAGTATCAAAAATGCTGATAAGAAATCATTAAGTGAAAACGAAACATTAACTCTAAACACAGGAGATTTAGAAGCTAAAAAATGGAAATTAGAAATTAAAGATGCTAAATTTATAGAACCTAAAAATGAAGGCTCAAAGATTGAAATAGTAGGTGGTACAAAAGTAGTTTTAGAAGCTCCTCAAAAACAAGGTTATGTATTTACACATTGGAGTGATCCTCATTATCTTAAAGATGATTTTTCTCAGGCTTATAAAGATATTATAAAAAATATAAATAATAAAAAGCTTGAATTTACAATGCCTAATACAGATTTATACATTTATCCGGAATACAAAAAAATAAATAACAAAAAAGGTTGGGTTGATTTAGAAAATAGTTGGTACTATATAGATAATAACGGAAATATGTTAAAATCGGAATGGATATACGATAAGAAGTACTCATCATGGTATTATCTAAATGATAACGGTAAGATGGCAAAATCAGAATGGATATATGATAAGAAGTACTCATCATGGTATTATCTAAATGATAACGGTAAGATGGCAAAATCAGAATGGATATATGATAAGAAGTACTCATCATGGTACTATCTAAATGATAATGGTAAGATGGAAAAATCAGAATGGATATACGATAAGAAGCACTCATCATGGTACTATCTAAATGATAATGGTAAGATGGCAAAATCAGAATGGATATATGATAAGAAATACGCATCATGGTACTATCTAAATGATAACGGCAAGATGGCTAAATCACAATGGGTAAAACATACAGATAATGAATGGTATTATCTGTTAGATAATGGTAAGATGGCTAAATCTATGTTAATAAATAAATGGAAAGTAAATTCTAAAGGAATTTGGGTGAGATAGTTAAGATAAAGCTTCTCGAATATATTAAAATATGATTAAATTAACTGACCTCAAAAAGTTGTATTTAAAATGGAATGTATGATTATTTACTGGACTAATTCAGTAAAATATATACATATCAAAAACAACTTTGATGAGGTCAGTTTTTTGTGTCAAAATATTTTAATAAAAAATAATATTTTATTTTTTTACTTATAATTATATTTTAATGTTAATTAATGATTTAGTTATAAATTTTTTATTTGTAAACTATAGAAGAAAAATATAAAAATGTGATAGAATATATTTAATTGAATAAAATTTTAAGCAATTGTAAGATAATTTTTAATATTATCAATGTGAAAAAATTAAATAATATTATATTTTTAGGAGTAATTAAGATGATTACAGTTAATAATTTAAGTTTAATATTTCCCGATAAAAAATTGTTTGAAGATGTAGATTTAATCTTTACACCGGGAAATTGTTATGGAATAATAGGAGCAAATGGAGCAGGAAAATCAACATTTTTAAAAATATTGTCCGGAGAAAAAGAGCCGACAAAAGGTAGTGTTTCTTATCCGAAAGATGTTAGATTAAGTAAATTAAATCAAGATCACTACGCATTTGAAGAATATCAAGTATTGGATACAGTATTAATGGGAAATGCAAAACTTTATGAAATAGCAAAAGAAAAAGAAGCTATTTATATGAAAGAAGATTTCTCTGATGAAGATGGGATGAGAGCTGCTGAATTAGAAGCAGAATATGCCGAAATGGGAGGATATGAATCAGAATCAGAAGCATCCACTTTACTACAGGGATTAGGAATTGACGTTTCGATGCATTATATGCTGATGAGTGAATTGAAAGAATCAGATAAAATTAAAGTTTTATTGGCACAAGCATTATTTGGTAAACCGGATGTACTTTTACTTGACGAACCTACAAATGGTATTGATTTAAGAGCGGTACTTTGGTTACAAGAATTTTTAATTAATTTTGAAGGAATTGTTATAGTTGTTTCTCACGATAGATATTTCTTAAATGAAGTGTGTACAATTATGGTTGATATTGATTTTTCAATAATCAAGATGTTTACAGGTAATTATGATTTTTGGTATGAATCATCTCAATTAGCATTAAAAATGGCTAAAGATGAAAATAAGAAAAAAGAAGAAAAAGTAAAAGAATTAAAAGAATTTATTCAAAGATTTTCCGCTAATAAATCAAAATCGAAACAAGCAACATCAAGAAAAAAATTATTAGACAAGATTACTTTGGATGATATTCAACCTTCTACAAGAAGATATCCTTTTGTCGGATTCACATTATCTAGAGAACCCGGTAATGAAATTCTTAATGTTGAAAATCTTACTATAGAAGAAAATGGTAAAAAATTAATTGATAATATGTCATTTAGAGTAGAAAAAAATGATAAAATTGGTTTTATAGGAAATGAAATAGCTATAAGTAAATTTTTTGATTTAATTTCAAAAGGAAATATTGACGGTAATAACTCATTTAAATGGGGACAAACCATTACAACAGAATATTTTCCAAAAGATAATTCAGAATATTTTGAAAATAGTCCATATAATTTGGTGGATTGGTTAAGACAGTATTCAAAAGACCAATCAGAATTTTTTATAAGAGGATTTTTAGGAAAAATGTTATTTTCTGGAGATGAAGTATATAAACAGTCTTCAGTATTATCAGGGGGAGAAAAAGTTAGAATGATGTTTTCTAAAATGATGGTGGAACCTGCTAATTTAATAATTTTAGATCAACCAACAAATCATTTAGACTTAGAAAGTATAGAATCAGTTAATAATGGCTTAATAAATTATAAAGGTAATTTGTTGTTTACATCTTTAGACCATCAATTTGTAAATTCTATAGCAAATAGGATTATTGAAATTTTTGATGATGGATCATATAGAGATGAAAGAATCACATATGATGAATATATTGAAAAATATGTTAAATAAGAATGAGGGAAATTTGAATAGAGAAAATAATAGCTTAAGAGATAGAAGAGAAAAAATAAAAAGACAAAAAAAAATAAAAATTTATAGGATAATAAAACTGGTTTTTATATTTGTGCTTTTCATTTTTGTTGTATTTGCTGTAAGAGCATTGTTTTTAAAATTTTCAAATAATGAAGATAAAACAAAGATAAAAACAGAAAATAAAGCTGAAAAAAGCAATCAGAAAGTAGAAACAAAAAAGGAAACAAATAAAGAAAATGCAAGCAATAAACAAGACGATAATGTAAAAAAGGATGGCGAAACCAGAAAATTAGGAGATATAATAATTGAGAGCTTAAATGGAGTTAATAGATTTCAAAAAGGGAAAATTATAAATCCGTTTGCAGATGTTAAATTTGAAGAAAATGATTTAAAAGAAAGAATTGAAAAACTTGATGAAAGCTTAAAATTGAAAATTGAAAGATATCCGGAATCAAAATCTACAGTTTTGAAATATCAGGATTTTAAGGATGATAATTCAGAACTTGGAGATGTAAAAAAAGACTATGAAAATTCTAGAGATTTCAATAGAAAGGTAAAACTAAATTATTTAAATCAGTGGGATATAAGATGGGGTTATGATAAAGTCGACGATGAATATATTGCTATATCAGGCTGTGGACCAACAACATTAGCTATGATTTATTCTGGATTTACAGGAGATACTTCAATAACGCCTTTTGAAATGGCTCAAAGAATGAATAAACTTGGATTATATACAAAAGCTGGCGGAGAATATGGAATATTCACTAGTGGTGCGAAGGATATTGGTCTTACTGGATATGAAATTCCTTTAAGCAAAGAAAGTGTTGAATCCGAGTTGGAAAAAGGTAGGGTAATTGTTGCTCTTGTAGTTAATAATAATATTGGAGATTTTACTCAATCATCAGGACACTATATAGCGATTTCAGAAAAAATAGATAATGGTAAATTTTTAATTTATGATGTAAATTCATATAAAAATACGAATAAAGAATGGGATTTTGATAGGATTTTTTCTCAAACAAAGTTATTTTATTCTGTAGGTAAATAATTTATAAAAAAAAAAGGCTGATGCAAAATAACTAAAATAAGTTGTCCTAAAAAAGTTATTTGATTTCAGCTTTTCTTTTTTATTAAACAAAAATATGTTAAAATATAAAAATGAAAGGTGGTGTAATTTTGGAATTTTTTAATGAATTAAAAATTGCTTTTATGACCATAAAAATAACTGATATTATTGATGTTTTAGTTATGACATTTATTATTTATAAAGTTATTATGTTAGTAAGAGAAACTAGAGCTGCTCAGTTATTAAAAGGTCTATTTTTAATACTTATATTTTCTAGAATAAGTATATTATTGAATTTGTATACTGTAAATTGGCTTATTTCAAGCGTGTTTACTGTTGGTATGGTATTAATTATTGTAGTATTTCAACCTGAACTTAGACGTGCTTTTGAAAAACTTGGTAGATCAAATAGTATTTTTACATCAATTGTAAAATTAAAAGTTCAGCAGATAAATTTTAAGACTGAGGAGATAGTAAATGCCGTAGCATCATTATCAAGGCAAAAAATAGGAGCATTAATTGTGATTGAAAATGGAGTTGGTTTGGCTGATATTGTTGAAACGGGGACAATTCTTAATTCTGAAATATCCAGTGAGCTAATTATTAATTTATTCTTTCCAAAATCTCCATTGCATGATGGAGCAGTGATTATAAAAGATGAAAAAATTGTTGCTGCCGGATGTTTTTTGCCATTGTCATCAAATAATTCTCTATCAAAGGAATTAGGAACCAGACATAGAGCAGCCCTAGGGATGAGCGAAAAATCTGATGCGTTTATAATAGTTGTTTCAGAAGAAACCGGTATTATTACAACGGTTCAAAATTCAAGTATTTCAAGACATATAGATAGTGAAACTCTAAAAAATACACTAAATAAATTATTTGCTGATAGTGATAACACTATTTTTAAGAAGATAACTAGTGGAGATGAAAATGGAAATAATTAAAAGAAATTGGAAAATTAAATTATTATCTCTATTTATTGCGATAGTTCTTTGGGTATTCATAATTGCAAATGAAAATCCAACAGTTAATACGAGGATAAGCAGTATACCTATAATATATGAAAATTTGGATAAATTAGATCAAAAAGGGCTGATACTGAATCAAGATATAACTAAAAATTTAGATGTATCAGTTTCAGGAAAAAGATCAAATATTATAAGTTTAACACCACAACATATAATAATTTCCGCAGATTTATCAAATATTAAAGAAGGACGAAATAAGGTAAGCCTTAGTTATACACTTCCGGAGGGAATAAAATTAGAAGATGCTCCAAAGACTATGGATGTAAACATAGAAAAAATTATAACAAAGGACTTTATTGTTAAGGTCAAAAATGAATCAAAACTACAGGCTGATTATATTTTAGAATCGACTAAAGTAACACCTGAAAAAATTACTGTTAAAGGTTCCAGATCTAATATTGATAGTATAAAAAATATTTTTGTAAAATTGGATTTATCTAATTTAGATAGTGATATTACTTTGAATAAGGAAATATATGCTGAAAATTCTGATGGAGAACAGGTTGAGGGTTTAGTTTTTGGTCAAGAATTTGTAAATATAAATGCATTAGTTTCTAAACAAAAAGAGGTATCTATTACAATTTCTAAAAAAGGTAATGTACCGAGCGGATATAAATTTATTGATTCTAAATTAAGTAAAAGCAAGGTATACATAAAAGGACCTAAAAATGTAATAGATAATATTAAAAGTATAAAAACAGAAGATATCGATTTGTCAAATATTACTGAAAGTAAAAAAATTGATGTAAAATTAAGTCTTCCAACAGATGTAGTATTAGTAGATTCAAATACAAATTACACAGTAGATATAAGTGTAAAAAAACTGGAAACAGCAAAAGAAGTTAAAGAATAAAATAGGAGAAAAAAATGAGTGAAGTTAGAGTAAGATTTGCACCAAGTCCAACGGGGTATGTTCATATTGGTGGTTTAAGGACGGCGTTATATAATTATTTATTTGCTAGACATGAAAAAGGTAAATTCATTTTAAGAATTGAAGATACAGATAGAACAAGATATGTTGAAGGTGCATTAGAAAATCTTATAGAAGTTTTACAATGGGCAGGATTAGATTATGATGAAGGTGTATTTTTAGATGAAAATAGAAATATTTATGAAAAAGGACAATATGGTCCATACATCCAATCCGACAGAGTAAAAGAAGGTATATATGATAAACATATAAAAAAATTAATAGATGAAGATAAGGCATATTATTGCTTTTGTACAGCGGATAGATTAAATAATTTGAGAGAACAACAAAAAGCTGATGGTAAAATGCCGAAATATGATGGTTTATGTAGAGGTATTTCAAAAGAAGAAGCTCAAAAAAGAGTTGATGCCGGTGAACCGCACGTTGTAAGGTTAAAATTACCGGCAAATAAGGATATTCAATTTAACGATGCAATTAAAGGTCATTTGAGTATAAATACAAATGATATGGATGACCAAGTTTTGATTAAAACTGATGGATTTCCAACATATCACTTTGCAGTAGTTATAGATGACCATGATATGAAAATTACTCACGTTGTAAGAGGGGATGAATGGGTTTCGTCAACACCAAAACATGTTTATTTATATGAAGCTTTGGGATGGGAAGCTCCAACATATGTTCACCTTCCAACCGTTTTAGGAAAAGATAAAAAGAAATTATCTAAGAGAAATGCAGATGTTTCAGTTGAAGACTTTAAGCAAAAAGGATATTTAAGAGATGCGTTAATTAACTATATTGCACTTGTCGGATGGTCTCCGGAAACAAATCAAGAAATACTTTCACATGATGAGTTAGTAAAACAATTTAGTTTTGAAAGGGTTTCCAGATCAGGAGGGGTATTTGATGAAGATAAACTTGATTGGGTAAATAGCCATTATATCAAAGAATTATCAGATTCAGAATTGGCAGCAGAATTAAAACCTTATTTAGTTGAATCCGGATATATTTCAGAAGATAAGTCGATTGAAGAATTAGAAGAAATAGCTGCTACATTCAAGACCTCACTAAATAAATTTTCTGAAATTGTAAAGCAAACGGATTTCATTTTTGCTGATTATCAAAATGGAGTATTTTATGATGAAGTTAAAGAAAATATAAATTCAGAAGATGCAAAGAAAGTTTTAACTACATTAAAAGTAATTGTTGAAAATGAAGGGATGAACGAAGAACTAGCAAAATCTGTTATGAAGAGAATTCAAAAAGAAACAGGAATAAAAGGAAAATCATTATTCTTTCCGGTAAGATCAGCACTATCAGGTTCAGAACATGGACCGGAAATGGTTCACATCTTTATGATTCTTGGAAAAGAGGGGATTTTAAATAGATTAAACTATGTTTTAGAGAATTATTAATATGAAAATTTATAATACATTATCAAGAAAAAAAGAAGAATTTAAAACGATTGAAGAAAATAAAGTAAGAATGTATGTATGTGGACCAACAGTCTATAACTATATTCATATTGGAAATGCCAGACCGCTTGTGTTTTTTGATACAGTTAGAAGATATTTAGAATATAAAAATTATAATGTAAAATTTGTAATGAATTTGACTGATATTGATGATAAAATTATAGATAAGGCAAATGAAGAAGGTGTAGAATTTACAGATATTACAAAGACATATATTGCAGCATTTTTAAAAAATGCTGAAGATTTCAATGTTGATGTTGATAAAATTATAAAGCCTCAAGCAACAAATTATATTGATGATATGATTAATTTTATTTCTGATTTGGAAAAACAAGGGGCAGCATATGATGCATCTACTACTGTATATTTTAATATTGACAGTGCTGAAAATTATGGAAAATTGTCAAAGAAAAATATTGAAGAATTAGAATTAGGTTCAAGAATTGATGTAAGTGGAGATAAAAAAAATCCTATGGATTTTGCATTATGGAAAAAACAAAAATATCCTAATGAACCTGCATGGGATAGTCCATGGGGAAAGGGTAGACCGGGTTGGCATATTGAGTGTTCTACAATGGCTAAGTCAGTTTTAGGAGAAACTATAGATATTCATGGTGGTGGAGAGGATTTACAATTTCCTCATCATGAAAATGAAATTGCACAGTCAGAAACATTAAATAAAAAGCCATTTGCAAATTATTGGATGCATAATTCTATGATTACAGTTGATAAAGAAAAAATGAGTAAATCAAAAGGAAATTTCTTTACAATTCATGATATTGAAAAAGAATTTGATTTAATGATAGTAAGGATGTGGCTTTTATCAGGTCACTATAGAACACCTATTGATTTTTCAAGGGAAAATTTATTGGCTATAAAAAATGCCTATGATAGGTTAAAAAATACAAATGATGAATTAAATAGATTTATTGAAAATTCTAATAATTATTCTGAATTTATTGCTGATAAAATTGATGAATTTGAAATTAAATTTTCAGGTGCAATGGATGATGATTTTAATACAGCAAATGCCTTAGCGGTAATTTTTGATTTTTCAAGATTTATCAATATAAACTATAGCGAAAATTCTTCAAAAAAAGAATTAGAATATGTAAAAAATAAATTTGATATTTTAGTTGATTTATTAGGTATTAAGTTTAAGAATGAAATTCTTGAAGAAGAAATTGAAAATTTAATAGCTGAAAGAACAGAAGCTAGAAAAAAACGTGATTTTAAGAGAGCTGATGAAATTAGAGATTTATTAAAAGAAAAAGGAATAGAATTAAAAGACACATCTACAGGGGTAATGTGGAATAAATTATAGGTAAATTATATGTCAGATTATATATTTGGAAGAAATTCTGTAATTGAATATTTAGAAAATATGGATGGTGCTGAAAAGCTATATATTCAAAATGGAAATCAAAAGGGTGCTATTTCTAAAATAATTAAATTAGCAAATGAAAAGAAAATTTCAATAGTTGGTATAAATAAGAATGAATTAGATAAAATGACAAATTTTTCTAATCATCAAGGAGTTTATTTACAAACTAAAGATTATGAATATTCTACATTGGAAGATATTATTGAATATGGCAAAAAACAAGAAAAGGATCCATTAATTGTGCTTTTGGATGAAATTACGGATCCTCATAATTTAGGAGCAATAATCCGTACATCTGAAGCTGCTGGTGCAACAGGTGTTATAATTACAAAGCATCGTTCTGCAGGAGTTAATAATACAGTACATAAAACATCTGCAGGAGCTACAGTTCATATGAAAGTTGCAATGGTGACAAATTTAAATCAAACAATAGAAATATTGAAAAATAATGGATATTGGATATATGGTGCAGATGGTCATACAGATACACTTTATAATCAAGTTGATTTTAGTGGTTCAGTTGGATTGGTAATCGGTAACGAGGGAAAGGGAATTTCAAAATTAACAAAACAAAAGTGTGATTATTTAATAAAAATTCCTATGTATGGAAAAACTGAATCATTAAATGCATCAGTTTCAGCATCAATTCTTATATATGGAATTATAAATAGTAAACATAAGATTTAAATTTTAATAAAATTAGAGGATTGTTGTAAAATAATCTTTTTGACTATTTTACAACAATCCTCTAAAGTTTTTAGATTATTTTTAAAATTCAAAAACTCAGTTATGACCGAGGAGTTTTAATTTGGAGGCGGTAACCGGATTTGAACCGGTGCTCGAGGTGTTGCAGACCTATGCCTTACCGCTTGGCTATACCGCCAAATTCGTTACTTAATTATTATATCAAATAGATATAATTTTTCAAGTGGAAATAGAAAGTTTTAAAATTTTTAAAAGAATGTGAGGATAAAAATGATAAAGTTAATGAAAAAACTTACAAAAAAACAAGTTATATTAATTATTTTATCAATTGTGTTGATTTTCGGACAAGTTTGGTTTGAGCTTAAAATGCCTGATTATATGGCTGAAGTTACAAGACTTGTACAGACACCGGGAACACAGATTAGTGATATATGGTATAACGGAATGTGTATGCTTTTATGTACATTAGGTTCAATTTTGATTGCTGTAATTTCCGGATATTTAATTTCATATATATCATCATTGTTTTCATATAATATTACAAAAGAATTATTTAAGAAGATACAATCATTTTCATTTGAAAATATTGAAAAGTTTTCTACAGCAAGTTTAATAACCAGAAGCACAAACGACGTAACTCAGATAGAGATGTTTCTTGGATTTGGGATGATGATATTTATAAAATCACCAATTATGGCTTTTTGGGCTATAAGAAAAATATTAAATAAAGGTATAGAGTGGACAATAGCAACAGGTATCGCTGTTATAATTATGCTAATTGTATTATCATTTTTAATTTTTATTGTAATACCTAAAATTCAAGTTTTACAAACTCTTATAGATAAATTAAATTTGGTTTCAAGAGAAAATATAACAGGGATAAGGGTTATAAGAGCCTTTAATGCGGAAAAATTTCATGAAGATAAAATTGCAAGTGTTAATGAAAAATTAACATCTTTGCAAAAATTCATACAAAAATCATTTGCGATAATGCAACCTATGATGATGACTATAATGTATATACTTACATTAGTTATTTATATAATAGGGGCTAGATTGATATCTGAGGCTATACTTCCTGATAAAATTAATATTTTTGGTAATATGATAGTATTTTCAGCATATTCTATGCAAGTTATTATGTCATTTTTGATGATGGCGTTTTTAATGGTAATGTATTCAAGATCTCAAGTATCTGCTGATCGTATTAATGAAGTTTTTGATACTGAAGAAACTATATATTCGGGTAGTTTTAGTGGAGAAACTCAAGAAAAGGGTATTATTGAATTTAAAAATGTATCGTTTAAATACCCTGATGCTTCAGAATATGTATTAAACAATATTTCATTTAAAACTAAAAAGGGAGAAACTTTAGCATTTATAGGAACAACCGGATCAGGAAAGTCAACTTTAATAAATTTGGTTACAAGATTTTATGATGTGACGAGTGGTGAAATTTTAATTGATGGAATAAATGTTAAAGAATATGATTTTAAAACACTTTATAATAAGATTGGTTATGTACCTCAACAGGCAGTAATGTTTAATTTATCTGTAAAAGAAAATATTGCTTTTGGAAAAGGTGGGACAAATGTGGATGAAAGTATTATAGATGAAGCTATATCTATATCACAATCTCAAGAATTTGTTGAAAAAATGGATGAAGGCAAAGATTCCATGATAGCTCGAGGAGGTACTAATGTATCCGGAGGTCAAAAACAAAGACTTTCAATTGCAAGAGCTATAGCTAGAAGGGCGGAAATATTTATTTTTGATGATTCATTTTCAGCATTAGATTTCAAAACGGAATCAACCCTTAGAAAGCAATTAAAAGAAAATACAAATGAAGCAACTACATTGATTGTAGCATCAAGAGTAGGTTCGATAATGAAAGCTGACAAAATTATTTTACTTGACAATGGTGAAATTTCCGGAATAGGAACACACAAAAAATTATGGGAAAATAATGAATTATATAGAGAGATAGTTAGATCACAATTATCAGAGGAGGAAATCAATGAGTCAATCAAATAGTAAAACAAATACTTCTTCTCAAAGACATAGAGGTGGTCGTGGTCAAGAATTGGCAGAAAATCCTAAAAATTTTGGTAAAGCAATAAAGAGAATGTTGAAAGAAATTAAAGGGCAAAAAATATTTTTGTTAATTTCAATTATACTTGCTTTGTTTTCTTCAATTATAACAATTTATTCTCCGACAAAATTATCAGAGTTAACAGATGAAATAACGAAATCTATTAAAATTGATAATAATAAATTTGCTGAAATTGCAAAGAAAGTTTCTGAAAATTTAAAAATTGATAGTCAAAAAAGTATTTATATTGATGGTGTTGAGGTTTCTTCAAATGATCAAATAAAATATTTAGAATTAATGAAAAATTTAAATAAAGAAGCGAAAGATAAAAATATTAAAAAAGATTCACCAAAGGATCAACAAAAAAGCATTTTAGCTTTTTATAAAAAATTACCAAATTCTATTAGAGGAATAGTTGAACCTAAATTAAATCTTAATGTTATATGGAATATTGCAAAAATTTTATTGCTTATTTATATAGTTTCAGCAATATTAAGTTACATACAAGCTATAATAGTATCAGAAGTAACTAATAATTTTTCAAGAGATTTAAGGAAAAGTGTTGGAAATAAAATTAATAAATTACCATTAAATTTTTTCGATACACATCAGGTTGGAGATATTTTGTCTAGAATTACCAATGACGTAGACACTATTTCAACAAGTTTAAATCAATCATTGGGGCAAATGGCAACATCTATAACTTTAATTTTGGGTTCAGTAGTAATGATGTTTTATACAAACTGGATTTTAGCATTAGTAGCTATTTTATCCAGTTTAGCGGGATTTGCAATGATGGGAATAATATTATCGAAATCTCAAAAATATTTTAATGATAGACAGATTGAGTTGGGTAAGTTAAATGGACATATTGAAGAAGTATTTTCCGGATTAAATATAGTTAAGGCATATAATGCTGGAGAAGAAACATTAAATAAATTTAATGAATTAAATTATAAATTATATGATTCAAATCTGAAAAGTAAATTTTTATCGAGTTTAATGTATCCTATAATGACATTTGTTGGAAATTTAGGATTTGTATCAGTTTCAATAGTTGGAGCTGTTTTAGCGAAAAATGGTACTATAACATTTGGTGTAATAATAGCATTTATTACATATGTAAAATTATTTACAAATCCTTTAACAGGTATTGCACAGTCTGTATCTTCATTACAGTCGTCGGCAGCATCAAGTGAAAGAGTATTCGAATTTTTAGATGAATCGGAAATGGATGATGAATCATCAAAAACATCAATACTAAATCCTAATGAAGTAAAAGGAAAAATTGAATTTAGGGATGTTGTATTTAAATATCCAAGTAACGAAAAACCAACTATAAAAAGTTTTTCTGCGGTTGCATATCCTGGACAAAAAATTGCCATAGTTGGGCCAACAGGTGCAGGAAAATCAACAATGGTAAATCTATTAATGAAGTTTTATGATATTACAGATGGTGAAATACTAATTGATGATGTACCTATAAAAAACATTAAAAGAGAAAATATCCATCAGTTATTTACAATGATTCTTCAAGACACATGGTTATTTAAGGGAACAATAAGAGAAAATATAGTCTATAATATGCCAAATGTAACACAAGAAGAGCTCGATTCTTTAACAGAATTCATAGGATTGAAGCATTTTATTAATACTTTACCTGAAAAATATGAAACTGAAATTAGAGATAATGATTCTGTTAGTGCAGGTCAAAGACAATTACTTACAATTGCAAGAGGTATGATGAAAAATTCTCCATTTTTAATTTTAGATGAGGCAACATCAAACGTTGATACTCGTACTGAAGAATTGATTCAAATAGCAATGGATAAACTTATGACAGGTAAGACTTCATTTATTATTGCACATAGACTTTCAACAATTGTAAATGCTGATTTAATATTAGTAATGAATGAAGGAAATATTATAGAACAAGGAACGCATGAAGAACTATTAACTCAAAACGGTTTCTATGCAGATCTTTATAATTCACAATTTAGTTTGTAAAAATGTGATAAAAATTCCACTTGGAAACTTTAATTTTTTAGTGAATATCACTCTAAAATTTCCAAGTGGAATTATCAATATATATTTTTAAACTATTAAAAATTATTTTATTTCAAATATCATATCAGCATTTTCCATTTCATTCTTTTCATCATAAACGAAAGGCTTTCTGATTCTAAAAATACCTTTATAATTTTTTGTGAAGTTTTCAGGTAAATTCAATTCAAATTCTTTAAATTCACTTGGCTTCAGTTTAAATAATATATTTTTAAAATTTTGATTTACACTTAATTCTTCCCAATTTCTTTCATTATTTAATTTATAAATTATATAAAAGTCTGAAAATGTATAGTTTAAATCTTTATTATTTCTTAATTCATAAATGATTGTGTTATTTTTCAGTTCTTTAACTATAGCAGTGACTTTTTTTGATGTATCTTCTGGTAGAAAATCATTTAATTGATTATTTGTACTACATGAAACAAGTATCACGGCAAATCCAATAGAAAATAACATCTTTAATGTTTTCATTATTCTCTCCTGATTAAAATATTGATTTTTCAATGGATTAATTATTTTTTCTATATTTTGTGATAATGATATCATATTTATATTATATTTACAATAAACCATGAAAAATTTGAATTAAAATATGTTAAAATTTAGCTCAAATGTGCAATTTATGATATAATTATATAGATTATGGAGGAATTTATGAAAGATAAATTAGAAAATATAAAAATTAATTCATTGGAAATTATCAATAATGCAAAAGAAGATAAAGAATTAGAAGATTTAAGAATAAATATTTTAGGAAAAAAAGGAGAGTTAACTCTATTATTAAGAGAAATGGGTAAACTTTCAAAAGAAGAAAGACCTGTAATGGGAAAATTAGCTAATGAGGTTAGAGAAGAAATTCAAATAGCGTTGGATGAAAAGAAAAAAAGTTTTAAGTGGGAAAAATTAAAATTAAAATTAATTTCAGAAACTATTGACGTTACGGCACAAAAAGATATTGTATCAATAGGTCATAGACATCCTCTAAACCAAACAATGGAAGAATTAGAAAATTTATTTAGATATATGGGATTCTCAGTTATAGACGGTCCAGAAATTGAAACTGTAGAAAATAACTTTGATAAATTAAATTCTCCAAAAAACCATCCTTCAAGAGATTTAAGTGATACATTTTATATAGATAAAGAAACATTACTAAGAACTCATACATCACCAGTTCAAGTTAGAACTATGATGCAACAAGAGCCGCCAATTAGAATGGTATCAGCAGGAAGAACATTTAGATTTGATGAAGTAGATGCTACACACTCACCAATGTTCCATCAAATTGAAGGTCTAGTTGTAGGTGAAAATGTTTCTATGGCTAATTTAATTGACACAATAAATGTATTTATAAAAGAGCTATTTGGTGAAGAATTTGAAACAAGATTTAGACCTCATTATTTTCCATTTACAGAACCATCAATGGAGGTAGATGTTTCTTGCTTTAATTGTAAGGGAAAAGGATGTGATGTTTGCCATCATACAGGTTGGTCAATGGAATTATTAGGCTGTGGTATGGTACATCCTCAAGTATTAGAAAATTGTGGTATTGATAGTGAAAAATATACTGGATTTGCATTTGGAATGGGTGTAGATAGGATTACAATGGTTAAATATGGATTAAAAGATATTAGAACATTGTATGATAACGACAAGAGATTTTTAGAACAATTTTAGGAGGATAGATGTTAGTTCCGGTAAAATGGCTTAGAGAATATTTAGATATTGAAGCTGATGCAAGAGAAATAGCTAATAGGGTTACAGATTCAGGTTCACACGTTGAATCAATTCAAAAATATGAAGGATTATCAAACCTAGTTATAGCAAAAATTTTAGATATTAAAAAACATGAAAATGCAGATAAGTTATCATTAGTTGATATTGATTTTGGAAAAGGCATAGAAACAATTGTAACTGGTGCTAAAAATATGAAAATAGGAGATAATGTTGTATTTGCCAAATTAGGAGCAACATTACCGGGAGGCATTGTAATTAAAGAAGCTACACTACAGGGGGTAGTATCAAAAGGAATGCTTTGCGGATATAGTGAATTGGGAGTTTCAGAAAATTTAGTTCCTAAAAATTCGGAAGATGGACTTATCATATTAAATGATGATGCAAAAGTTGGAGAAGATGCAGTAAAAGCATTAGGTTTAGATGATTCAATTATTGAGTTTGAAATTACTCCAAATAGACCTGATTGTTTATCAATTATTGGTATGGCAAGAGAAGTTGCTGCAGTATTTGATAAAAAAATACAAGAACCCTCTATGAAAGTTGAAAATACAGTTGATTCTTACAAACAATACTTTAATGGAATAAAAATTGAAACAAATAAAGTAAATAGATTTATGACTGCAATTGTTAAAGATGTTGAAATTAAAGAATCACCGCTATATATTCAAAATTATTTGAGAAATGCAGGCATGAGGCCGATTAATAATATAGTTGACTTTACAAATTTTATTATGCTGGAATATGGACAACCACTTCATGCATATGATTTAGATAAAGTTGAAGGAAAATCTTTAATTGTAAGAATGGCTCGAGATGAAGAAACTATTAAAACACTTGATGATGCTGAAAGAAAATTAGTTTCAGAAGATATTGTTATTGCTGATGAAAATTCAAGAGTTATTGGATTAGCCGGTGTAATGGGGGGACAAGACACAGAAGTAACTAAAAATACAAAGAATATATTAATTGAAGCAGCTAGTTTTGATTCGGAAACAATTAGAAAAACATCTAAGAGATTAGCTTTAAGATCAGAAGCTTCATCAAGATTTGAAAAAGGAGTTCCGGCGAAATTAGCAGAATATGGTATTCAAAGATTCTTGAAATTAGTTGAAGAAACAAATTCAGGAAAAGTTGTTTCAGGTATTGAAAGTGTAGAAAATTTTAACCCGAGAGATAGAGTTATCGAATTAAGAAATGATAGAGCAAATTCATTATTGGGACTTGATTTATCAATTGAAGAAACGAAGAAATATTTGGAATCACTTGAGTTGAATACAGAAATTCAAGGCGAAAACTTATTAGTAACAATTCCATATTTCAGAGGTGATTTAACTATTGAAGCTGATTTAATTGAAGAAGTGGGTAGATTATATGGATTTCACAATATTACACCAAAACCTTTAATAGGTGGCTTGACAAAAGGTGTGAAGTCGGATATGAGAAATTTCTTGGATAAAGCAAGAATGGAGCTTTATGCATTAGGATTTTCTGAAATATTAACTTATTCATTTATTTCAAATAAAGTATTTGATAAATTGTGTTTATCAGAAAATGATTCAATGAGAAATACTGTAAAAATAATTAACCCATTAGGCGAAGATTTTTCTGTTATGAGGACAACTTTAATTGGAAATAATTTAGAAGTAGTTAGAAAAAATCTAAATAATAAACAATTTGATTTGAAATTATCTGAAGTTGGTAATACATTTATAAAAAATGGAGAAAATATAGAAGAAGTTAAGTTGATGACATTTTCAGTAGTAGGGAATTATGATTTTTACTATATAAAAGACATACTTTTAACTTTATTTGATACATTTGGAATTAATGATATTAGATTTGAAAGAGAAACAGAAAATTCAATATTTCATTCAGGAAGATGTGCTAATGTATATGTAAATGATACAAAAGTGGCAGTGATAGGGGAAATTAGTCCAATAGTTGCTGAAAATTATGATATTGAAAAGAGAGTTTATATGGTTGAAGCAAATCTTACAGAATTATATAATTTCAAAAAAGATTTAATTCAATATCAAGAAATTTCAAGATATCCACTAGTAGAAAGAGATATCGCTATAGTAGTTGATAAATTTACTCAATCACAAGATATAGTTGATGTTATTAAAGCAAATGGTGGAAAATACTTAAAATTTGTTAAACTATTTGATATTTATAAGGGTTCTCAAATTGCAGAAGATAAAGTTTCTCTTGCATATAAGATTGGATTCCAATCAAATGAATCAACATTGAAAGATGAAGTAATTAAAACAGCTTTTGAAAATATTGTAAATGGCTTAAATAATGCCTTTGATATAGATTTAAGAAGCTAATTGGAGAATATAATGGAAAAAAATAGGTACGAATTTCAGATAAATGGAAACAATTATGTATTAAAAACTCAGAGAAGCAAAGATGAAACTGATAAAATTGTCTATTATGTGGATAGTGAAATAAAAAAAGCTAAAACAGCATTAAATTATCGAAATCCTACCATGCATGCTACATTAGCTTGTTTAAATATAGCGGATGATTTGTATTCGTTAGAGTTAAAACATAAAGAGCTTTTAAAAATTTCAAAAGAGCCTATGGAGAAATATGAACCATTAAAAAATGAATTTGACGAATTTAAAGAATTAAATAAAGACTCATTTGAAAAAATTCAAAAATTAGAGGCTAAAGTTAAAGAACTTGAAAATTATTTAAATTATTTAACTAGTGATAGAGATAAATTTAAATTAGAATTAGATAGACAAATTACACTTTCTGAGAAAGATAGGAAAGATAATGAATATTTAAGAGAAAAGTTATTAGAACAAGAAAAAGAAACTTTGCATGCGAAAAAACAAGTGCAGGAGTTATTAAACGAAAATAGAAAGTAGAAATTTATGGAGCAAAATACAATTGCCACCTTGGAGTGGAATAAAATTAAGGAAGAATTGCAAGAATATTGTTCATCTTCTTTAGGAGCTGAAAAAGCTTCAAAAATTGTCCCATTAACACAATTAGATAAAATTGAATTTTTACAAAATAAGACAGCTGATGCGATTGAATTAATAAGAAAATTTTCATTTCCACCATTATATGGGATATATAATTTAAAGGGAATGATTAGTAGATTAAAAAAGCAAGCTGTTTTGGAAAATTTAGAATTGATGCAAATAGCTGATTCTTTAAGGGTTTCTCAAAGTTTAAAAGATTATAAATCTGAATTTGATTCAGAAATTAATGAAGTCGTTAAAATTATAGATAAGCTTTATACAAACACTAGAATTCAAAAAGAAATTGAAAGAATTGTAGTTGATGAAGATACAATTGCTGATGATGCATCAAGAGAATTATTTCAAATAAGAAAGAGTATAAGAGAAAAGACAGAAGAAGCTAGAAATAAGTTAAATTCTATTGTTAAAGAAGATACTACAAATCTTCAAGATGGATTTATTACAATGAGAGATGGAAGATATGTAGTTCCGGTTAAATCAGGAGCGAAATCAAAAGTTCCGGGTATTACTCATGATATTTCAGCTTCAGGACAAACTTTATATATTGAGCCGATGGCTGTAGTTGAAATTAATAATAAAATTAGAGATTTAGAGATTAAAGAAACCGAGGAAATTAGACGAATATTGAAAGAACTTTCTGAAATGATATTTGTTTATCATCATGAAATAGAGAACAATCAATATCTATTAGTTGATCTTGATTTTACTTTTGCAAAGGCAAAATATGCATTAGATAAGATGCATACAAAGCCTTTATTAAATAGTGAAAAAATTATAGATATTAAAAATGCAAGGCATCCATTATTAAAAGGGAAAGTTGTTCCGATTGATGTCAAGTTAGGAGAAAGATATAGTGCATTAGTTATTACTGGTCCAAATACAGGTGGTAAAACTGTGAGTTTGAAAACTTTGGGGCTAGTAGTTATGATGGCACAATCAGGATTGTATATTCCATGTGATGATTTTTCAAAAGTTGCTATATTCAATAATATTTATACAGATATTGGTGACAACCAAAGTATTGAGCAGTCATTATCTACATTTTCGGCATCAATGACAAATATCGTTCATATATTAAAATATGCTAATGATAAATCATTAGTATTATTTGATGAGTTAGGGAATGGTACAGATCCTACAGAAGGAGCCGCACTTGCAATGGCTATTATTGACACATTAGTTAAAAGAGGAACTTTACTGGTTTCTACAACTCATTATAGTGAATTAAAATTATATGCAATGAGTACAGATGGAGTACAGAATGCTAATGTAGAATTTAATGTTGAGACATTATCTCCAACATATAAATTAATAATTGGGAGGCCAGGGAAGTCAAATGCTTTTGAAATTTCTAGGCGATTAGGATTATCTGAAAAGATTCTTTCAATTGCAAGTAATTATGTATCAAAGGAAAATAGAGATTTTGAGGAAATTATTGCTGAAATTGAAACTGATAGAATAAAATTAGATAATGAATTATTATATGTTCAAAAAGAAAAAATGAGATATGAAAAACTTATTGATAATTTTAATAAGGATGTGGGAAAGAAAAAAGAAAAAGCTGAAGAAGAAATTGAGGCTGCAAAATTAGAAGCAAGAAAAATTTTAGAAGATGCTAAAAAACAGTCTAAAGAAATATTAAAACTTGCAAAAAGTCAAAAAGCAAATACAGAAACAAGACAGATAGATAGAGCTTATTCAGAAATTACGGATAAGTTTAAAAAAGCTACCGATAAATTTGAAGAAAAACCGGTTATTAAAAAGAGGTATGGTAAAAATATTACTGTTAAACTTGGTGAAACTGTAAAAGTAATTTCAATGAATGATTTAGCTGTAGTACAGACATTACCTGATAATAAAGGTGATTTAACTGTACAAATGGGAATATTGAAATTTAATGTAAATATCTCTGATTTAGCAAAGACAAATAAGGAAATTGAAATTGAAAAATCACAATCATCATACAGACAGGTATTGAAAAATACATTATTTAAGGATGCTCAATATGAACTTGATGTGAGAGGTCATACAGTAGAAGAAGCTATGATAGAAATAGAAAGCTTTTTTGATAAATCAATTCTAATGGGAATGAAAACAGTTCATATAATACATGGTAAAGGAACAGGAGCTTTAAGAATTGGATTAACAGAGTTTTTCAAAAAATCTAGATATGTAGAAGAGTTTAGAATAGGAAGTATAAAAGAAGGGGGAGCAGGAGTTACAGTAGTAACTTTGAAGTAGTATGGATTATAAAAAAGAGATTTCTAAAATATTAAATTCTTTAGAATTAGATATTTCATTAGATGATATATATTTAAGTATTGAAACACCACCAAACAAAGAAATGGGAGATTTTGCATTTCCATGTTTTAGATTAGCTAAAACTTTAAGAAAAGCACCTGCACAAATTTCTGTGGAATTAGCTGAAAAGATTAGTTCTGAATTATTTAGTGAAATAAGACCTGTTGGACCATATATTAATTTCTTTGTAAATCAAACAAAATTCAATGAGACAGTATTAAAAGAAGTTTTTGATAAAAAGGAAATGTATGGTTCATCAAATGTTGGAAATGGGAAAAATATTGTTATTGATTATAGTTCAACAAATATTGCGAAACCATTTCATATTGGTCATATAAGATCAACAGTTATAGGTGACTCAATTAAGAGAATATACAAATTTTTAGGATATCATGTTGATGCTATAAATTATTTAGGCGATTATGGTACACAATTTGGAGTTTTACTTTCCGCATATAGAAAATGGGGCAATAAAGAAACGATTAATAGCAATCCAATTAGTGAACTATTAAAATTATATGTAAAATATACAGAAGAGGCGGAAGCTAATCCTG
Source organism: Helcococcus sp. KG196 (assembly GCF_046035495.1). Taxonomy (NCBI): domain Bacteria; kingdom Bacillati; phylum Bacillota; class Tissierellia; order Tissierellales; family Peptoniphilaceae; genus Helcococcus; species Helcococcus sp. KG196. The sequence goes on along the minus strand of NZ_JBFNFI010000005.1, from coordinate 43,552 downwards.
AGTTAATGGATGAAGCAAGAGCATGGTTTAAGAAATTAGAAGAAGGTGATGAATTCGCTGTAGAAACATGGACTTGGTTTAAGGAAATAAGCTTAAAAGAGTTTAATAGAGTTTATGATTTATTAGAAATTTCATTCGATTCATATAATGGAGAATTTTATCATGCACAATTTGTTGAAAATGTAATAAAAGAGATGAAAGAAAAAAATCTTTTAACAGAGTCGGAAGGAGCAACAGTTATCGAGATGGGAGAAGATACACCTCCTGCAATAGTGTTGAAAAGAGATGGTTCTTCAACATATATTACTAGGGATGTAGCTACTGCTCTTCACAGAAAGAAAATTTATAATTTTGACAAAAATATTTACGTTGTTGCAACTCAACAAAATCTTCATTTTAAGACACTTAAAGATGTTTTAGCAAAAATGGGATATGAATGGTCTGAAGATTGTGAGCATGTACAATTTGGTATGGTTAGTCTTAAAGATGGTACATTGTCTACAAGAAAAGGAAAAGTTGTATTTTTAGAAGATGTTTTAAATAAAGCAATTGATAAAACTAAAGAAATTATTGAAGATAGAAATCCAAATTTAGAAAATAAAGAAGTTGTTGCGAGAGAAATTGGTATAGGTGCTGTGAAATTTCAAGAATTATTCAATACGAGAATCAAGGATTATGTATTTGACTGGGATCAAGTATTGAATTTTGAAGGTGAAACAGGTCCATATGTACAATATGCACATGCAAGAGCAAATCAAATTTTGGAAAAATTATGTTTAGAACTAAGTAAAGATGTTGATTTTTCATTATTAAATGAGCCACAGGAGGTTGCATTAATGAAGTCAATATATGATGTGCCAAATGTAATTTTAACTGCAAGAGATAAATTAGAACCTTCAGTAATTACAAGACATGTAACAGAAATTGCTCAAAACTTTAATTCATTCTACAATAGTATTCACATATTGAATTCAGAAGATGAAGTGAAAAAAGCAAGAGCGTTACTGGTTTATGCAACAAAAATATCTATAAGTAATTTATTAAGCTTATTAGGCATACATGCTCCAAATAAAATGTAGGAGGATTTATGGATATTATTATAAAAGATTTTATATATGTGAATAAAACTGCCGTTAAAAATTCAATATCTAGTATGAAATATGTCCCGGTATTAGCTTTAATATTATTTGCTCTAGGGGTTGGTGAAAAATATTTATTAAATTTATTTACAACATATACTACACATGGAAACTTTATTTTAGGGTTTATTAGATACATTATTACAATTATATTTGCATCTGCATTAGTTGGAGTTTTATCAGATATTGTAAACTATAATAGATTTAGATTTAAAAATATAATAGATGGTACAAAGAGGTATTATTTACCTATGTCAAATACATTGTTTATTGTTTATGTTGTAGAATACTTAGCTCATATTGTACTAGGAAATATTAATTTTCAATATACATTTATAATTGATATTTTAGTACTTGTTGTATTAAGTACAGTTTATGAAAAAGTATATATTTCTGAAGAATATGGTACAGAAGCTGTAATCTCATCTACTATGTTTATAAAAGATAATATAATTCAATGGTTACCAATAGTTATAATATTTGTTGCAACTAAATTTTTGTTAACAGTGAACTATGCTATTTTTATACTTGATTTTACGTTTATTATTAATGTTGGTTTATATTCATTGATAATGGCTATTCTTTATATCTATAAAGGGCATTTATTTAAGATTTTAGACGGCTCATCAATTAGAAAAAGACAATTTCAAGGGAAGTTTTAGATTATTATGAATGTTATAGAAAAGTATTTTAGAAAAAAGTCGGATAAAGTTTCTTTTATAGAATTAAAAGATAATTTTGAACATTACAGAGATTATGGTATAGAAGATATCCCTTTACCTATTATTTTAAATGATATGATGATGGGAATGACAAATAGCGAATTTGATAATGAAATAAAAATAGAATATATAATTGATGGTATATTATATATGATAGCAATTGATCCTGAGTTTATATATATAAATGAGTATAAAAAAATTTTAGGGAAATTATTGGATAATTCATCAAAATATGCTTTATTAAAATCTGTAAAATTTTATAATAAAAATTTTGAAAAAGCTTTGTTATTTACAAGAGCTGCATTTTTACTTGACGAACAAAATGAAATGGCAGCATATAGCTATGCTAAGCTTCTTTGGAATATTGATGTTTCTAAAGAATATAAAGAAGTTTTTGTAGAACAGGCAATAAGAATTTTGGAAAGAATTTTAAGATATAATGAATCATATTCATTAGCAAATTTTGAGTTGGGTAATATTTCAAAAGCTACCGGAAAATTTATAAAAGCAAATAATTTTTATAATAGAGCTTTAAGAAATGCTGAATTTGAAGAATTGAAAGATGCAATTCGAGATGAAATGAATAAGATAGCACCTGATGTAGCTGTTGAAAATGCAATTTATTATATTAATAAAATGGATTATAGTACAGCGATTTCAGAATTAATGGAAGCTAGAAAAAATTCATCTCGATATGATATTCCATATTATCTCGCAATTGCTTATATGAATAAAGAAAATCCAAAATTAGCAGAACAATTTTTTGAAGAATCTATTGAAAAAGGTGCTGATTTTGCAACCCTTTATACAGATTTGGTATATATAAAATACGTATTAAAAAAAGATGTAGAGGCACTTCATTTAGCTAATGATGCAATTGAAAAATATCCATCAGAAATTAAATTGAGGTATAATAGAGCGATAATTTTGATTTCATTAAATCAATTTGATAAAGCAATTGAAGATTTTAATTTTATTTTGGAATATCAAGATTTATCTGATGAAATGTTTAATCAGATAATGAAGATTAAAGAGTCTATTATAAATAGATAATGCTTGGGGGAGAGATTTGAAAGTAGGGGAATTACTTTTAACAAATAAAGATAAATATACAAAGGCTTTTTTAATTCATAATGATAAAGAAACTAATAATGCAGTATTCATGCAAATTAAAGATGAAAATATTGATAAAGATTTAATTGATAAAGATGCTAAAGATTATTTTTTATTAGATAACTTAGCAATTGATGAAATTTTTGGTAATTCTGATAAATTAGGAATTACTGATGATGATAAAGTTTTTATTATAGGGATATAAAAATAAAATATAGGAGTTAATATGGATTTTAAAAACGATTTTGGTGTAAAAACATTTGGTAAAAAGAATATGAAGAAATATCTTCCTGAAGCTTTTTATATCAAATGGAAAAACTCTGTTAGAAAAAAATCTTTGTTGGATAAAGAAACTGCTGATGTGATTGCCGCATCAATGAAGGAGTGGGCGATTGCAAATGGGGCTAAATATTTTTGTCATTGGTTTCAACCATTGAACGGATTAAGTGCAAAAAAATTAGAATCGTTTCTAGATAGAAGATATAGCAATGAGGTTATAATAAAATTTTCTGGAAAAGAATTAATCAAAAGTGAACCGGATGCATCCAGTTTTCCATCAGGAGGAATGCGTTCTACGTTTGAAGCAAGAGGATATACATATTGGGATTTAACATCAAATACGTTTATTATAGATGAAACCTTATATATACCATCAATTTTTGTATCATTTAATGGACAGACACTTGATAAAAAAGGTCCATTATTAAGATCTATGGATTTTGTTGGAGAATATGCAACAAAATTAGTAAATTTATTCTCTAAAAATAAAATATATAGAGTACGTGTAAAAGTTGGATTAGAACAAGAATTTTTCTTGATAGACAAAGAAATGTTTTATCAAAGAAGAGATCTTGTAAATGCGGGTAGGACATTGATTGGGGCAAGTCCAATTAAAGCACAAGAGTTTTCAGATTATTATTATGGACTTTTTCCTCAAAGAGTAGAACAATTTTATAAAGATTTAAATATAGAATTGGAAAAACTTGGAATTTATCCAAAAACAGAGCATAATGAAGTTGCACCATGTCAATTTGAAATTGCCGTTTTATTTGAAAACGCAAATATTGCAGTGGATAATAACTTGATTGTTATGCAAATTTTAAAGAGTGTTGCTAAGAAAAATGATTTAGAGAATGTTTATTAAATGAAAAACCGTTTAATCACGTAAATGGTTCGGGTAAACATAATAACTGGTCTATAGTAACAAATAATGGGATAAATTGTTTAGAATCAGGAAAAACAGAATTAGAACAAGTTAGATACTTATTATTTATGTGTGCAATTATTGAATCTTGTGATAAATATCCTGAACTTTTAAGATTATTTTCCTCGTGTCCGGGAAATGATTATAGATTAGGAGCTGATGAAGCACCTCCTGCAATTATTTCAATATTTTTGGGTAAACCTATTGAAAAAGAATTATATAATATCGCAGGATTAGAATATGAATTAGAAGATACAAAACAAAATATTGTAATCAACAATTTAGGATATACTCCTTTTGATAATTCTGATAGAAATAGAACTTCTCCATTTGCCTATACAGGTAATAAATTTGAATTTAGAATGCTTGGTTCATCTATGAATGCAAGTGATGTAAATACTATATTAAATACATCAATAGGAGATTCTCTTAAAAATATGTATGAAAAATTAAAAGATTCATCATGTTTAATTAATGATGCTAAAACCATAGCTAAAGAAATTTTGACTAAACATTCAAGAATATTATTTAGTGGAGACGGGTATTCTAAAGAATGGATTGATGAAGCAGAAAGACGTGGATTGCCAAATATAAGGACCTTTATAGAGGCTATTCCTACATTACTTTTTGAAAAAAATATAGCATTATTAGAAAATAATGGAATATACAAAAAAGAAGAAATAATTGCATTGCATGATATTTTTTTAGAAAACGCAATAAATACATTTAATTTGGAAATTAAGACATTTGTGTCTATTGTAGATAGAGAAATTGTTCCAAGTATTATGGACGAAATCAATGATATTTCAACATTTTTATTAAATGTTGAAAATAAAGTTTTAAGAAATAAACTAGATTTATTATCTAATAAATTAGAGTTCATTTTGGAAGAAAATATTAAAATAAAAGAAGGAAGAAATAAACTTAATAATATAAATGACAAGATTGAATTATCATATCAATATTTCTTATTAAATAAAAATATGATTAATTTAAGAAATGAAATTGACGAGTTAGAATCTTATATTTCATTGAAAAATACAAGATTGCCTAATTATGAAATGATTTTTTCAAGATTAGATTATAGAAAATAAAAATTAATAGATATGTAGATTAATGATATTTTATGTAATATATTAAAATTGAGGAGTTTTTATGAAAAAATTCAAAATAAAAAATAAGGATAAAATAGCAGAAGCTCTTGAAAATTTAAAAAGTAAGAGACATTTAGTTAAACCTATTTTTTGGGTTACAATAATAATATTTCTTCAATTTACTCTTTTAATTTATTTATCTAATATGTTTAAGGGAGAAAAATTACTGATTAATTATTTATGGAGTATTGTTTCATATTCGCTAATAATTTATATTATAAATTTAAATCAACCAATAGAATACAGGGTAGCTTGGATTATACCTATTGCCATTTTACCTGTTGCAGGTTTTTTGATTTATTTGGTATTTGAAATTTTTCCAGGTCCAAAAAGGTTAAAGAGAAAACTGGAGAAAATTAAAGAAAGTAGCTCTTATTTACTAGTAAAAGATGATAAGATTTTACAAGAAATAGATGATAACAAAAAAATTAATAATGGAATTGAAAAATATTTACAAAATACTATAAATTATCCAATATATAAAAATACAAATTATAAATATTTTTCATCAGGGGAAGAATATTTTGAAAAACTATTAGAAGATTTAGAAAATGCTCAGGAATTTATATTTTTAGAATATTTTATAGTAAGACCAGGAAAAATGCTTGAACAAATACTAGATAAATTAATTGATAAAGTAAATGAGGGTGTTAAAGTAAAATTTATGTATGATGGAATGAATGATTATTATTTACCTGATAATTACAAAGAGTTTTTACTTAATTTAGGATTTGAAGTTCAAGTATTTTCAGCTGTTACTCCAATATTATCTACTGTTCATAATAATAGAGATCATAGAAAAATAGTATCAATTGATAATAAAATAGCTTATACTGGCGGCTTAAATTTAGCTGATGAATATATAAATGAAATAGAAAGATTTGGACATTGGAAAGATAATGGTATTAGAATTGAGGGCGAAGCGGTTAGAAGTATAACTGTTATGTATTTAAATTTATGGAATCTTTCTAAATATGAAAATTCTGATTATGAAAAATATTTGAAAAATGTTTATAAGGTAGATAACAACGATTATGTTCAACCTTTCGATGATTCTCCAAATGATGGAGAAACTGTTGGAGAAAATGTATATGCCGATATAATTAATAGGACTAAAAATTATGTATATATCATGACACCATATCTAATTTTAAGTGAAAAAATTAAAGATGCAATGATATTCGCTGCTAAAAGAGGAGTTGATATTCAAATTTTAATGCCGGGTATACCCGATAAGAAAGTTCCATATATAATGGCTCGTTCAAATTATGAACAATTACTTTTTAATGGTGTGAAAATATATGAGTATATACCCGGATTTTTACATTCTAAATCAATTATTTCAGATGACTTGATTTCTGTAGTTGGGACAATTAATTTAGATTTTAGAAGTTTACATTTACATTATGAAAATGCTATTTTGTTTTATAGTAAAAACTTAGCTAAAATAATAAAAAATGATTTTGAAAAAACTAGAAATTTATCTAGAGAAGTAACATATAGAAATTATAAAGATTACTCTATTTTTTATAGATTTTTAGGAAAAATACTTAAATTAGTAGCCCCTTTGATGTAGGAGAATTTTATGAAAACAATTATGATGAATATGGTCAGAATTTTTAATGGAAGCAAAGTATTGGTTCTCGATAAAAAGAAAAAATATGGCTGGGAAGGATTAACATTTCCCGGGGGAAAAGTTGAACCTTTTGAATCTTTTAATAATTCTGCAATTAGAGAAATAAAAGAAGAAACTAACTTAGATATAAAAGATTTAGAATTTAACGGTTTTATTCAGTGGTATTGTAAGAATTCTGATGAGAGATATGTTGGCCTTTTATATACAGCACATGGATTTGATGGAAAGTTAATATCAGAAAATATAGAAGGAAATTTATTTTTTGAAGATTATGAAGAATTTAAGGCAATGGAAGGACATTCTGATTCAATGGAATATATTTTAAAAATATATGATGGGATGTATAAAGAAATATCTTTGATATATGATGAAAAAAATGTTTTAATTGAAAGGGAATTTATAAAATGAGGATAAATACGAAAAAATTAAATGAAAAATTATTAACTTTTACTTATCCCCAAGAGATAAAATCTATTAATTCAGAAACATTTTATATAAAAAATATTATATATTCTGGTGAAATACGTAATGTTTATAATATCTTTTATGAAAATATAAAAGAGTTTTTTATTAATGATGGAAAAGTATTTATTTTAGAATTAAATTTTAATGAAAATCTTAACTTTTCAGAACAAGGTTATAAATTAATTGTAAAAGAAAATAAAATTTTAGTTGAATATAAAAATGAAATTGGGCTTATATATGCTTTGATGAAGTTAAATAACATTATAAAAATAAATAAGTCTTTATTTGAATTTGAAATTATAGATTATCCAAGATTATCAGAAAGAAGAATTTTACTTGATATTGGTAGGAAGTATTTTACAAAGGATTGGATACTTAATTTAATATCTGAAATGTCAAAATTAAAATTGAACACATTAATGTTACATTTTTCAGAAAATAGAGGGTTTAGAATTGAATCCGAATTTGATCCTAGTATTGTTTCAAAAGATGGTTTTCTAACAAAGAAAGATATAAGAGAAATCATAGATTACGCTAAAAATAAAAATATTTCAATAATTCCAAGTTTAGATACTCCAGGTCATGTTGAACATATTCTTAAAATTCATCCAGAATTAGGACAAATTGATATTAATGGAAAAAATAGTAAATATTCTTTTGATATAACTAGAAAATCAGTTTTAGAATATATTAAAAATCTATATTTAGAATTTATGGAATTATTTAATAATTCAAAATATTTTCATATAGGATTTGATGAATACATGGATTTTAAAAGTGAACAATTTAAAAATAAATATCAAAAAATATTAGAAGAAAATTCTAAGATAAATGGATTTTCAAGTTGGACAGATTCAATAAATTTATATTTAAATGAAATTAGTAAACTAATGATAGAAAATAATTTTATTCCAAGAATATGGAATGATTGTTTACATTATGGAGAAAATACATCAAATATATTTTCGAATAAACTTGAAAATAGGATAGGAGTAGATTATTGGTGTAATATTCCATGGGATGATAATGTTGTTAATATTTCTTACTTATTGGATAAGGGGTATAATGAAATATACAATTCAAATTCAAGCTTTTTTTATTATGTTTTAAGAGAAGAAATGCCGAAAGATGGTAGAAAACAAAATTCATGGGATTACTTTAATCAATATCAAAGAATATATAATATTTGGAGTCCTGGAGTTTTCTTTGGTGAAAATATTGATAATGAAGATAAGAGGATTAAAGGTGCTTCTATATCAATTTGGTGTGATAATCAAAATCTAGTAAGTCAAGATATTATTTTTGAGGATATAAAAAAAGAGTTAAGAGCATTTGCTGCTAAAACGTGGAATTATAAAATAAATGAGAATATAGATATTGAAAAATATTTTGAAAATTTAAGAATTATAGAATAATTATAAACTAAAAGCGGTTATAATATAAAAAACATGGTACTGTTGCAAAATAACATTTTTAGTTATTTTGCAACAGCCCTATGCAAGTTATAACTTTTTATTTTATTGTACATTTATATTATTTATAACATTTTCATAAGCTTCTATTGAAATAGATGGATTCCATGTGTAACCTGCAGCTTTATTTGAATTTATATAATCTTGTTTGTCTTTTTTATATTCTTTAATTTGGAACTTTAAGGCATCTAAACTCATCTTAAAATTATTCTTTTTTTCTAAATTAGGTATTAATGAATTTATATAATTAATACTTAAGTTTGGTTTTTCTTCAAAAACTGAAGCATAATTTAATGAATCATAAAACGTACCTATAATTTGTAAGCCTGATCCGGCAGTTCCATTTGGTGTTTTTTCTAATTCTGTAACAAATTTATTTATATTTTCTTTTTCTAAGTTAGATAAACTAGAATTTTTTTCATTTTCTTTGCTATTATTTTCTTTTTTTGACAATTCGTATAAGCTATTTACTAATTTTTCCAAATTATTAATATTTTTTTCGTTAGTAAATTTAGCACCTGCATCTTCATGTGATTTTTTATATTCACTAGGATTACTTTTGAACTTTTTGATATTTTCAAAAAGTAAAGAAATAGTCATATTTAAATCTGATTTTTTTTCTGAATTTTCATAAAGCTTATTAACATAATTAATTGTTTCATCAGAGTAATCTTGAAGATTTAATGACTCATCCAATAGCTTAACAGCTCTTAAAGATGAACCTGTTGTTCCGTGTGGGAATTTAATTAAATTTTGAAACCATTTATTTAATATATCCTTGTTGATTTCTTTTTTAGTTTCAATTAAAGTCTCTTTTTTAGTTTCTTTTTCTTCGACTAATTTTGTATTGTTTTTAGCATTTGTTGAACAAGCAGTAACTATTAAAGAAATAGATAGTAATGCTATAATTTTTTTTATATTACTTTTCATATTCCATCCTTTTTTATTTTAATTTGTGATATTATTTTTTGAATCATGTTTTATTTCTTTCCATTCAACATTGTCCTTAAATAGGACATATGCATTAATTGGTATCCACGATGCTAAAAACACACCAAAAAATAATATTCCTTTCCACATAGGAATAATTTTTTTGCCATTAAGTGCTAAAATAAGAATTGCAAATAATGAAGGACCAAAAACCATTCCAATAATATTATACCCTAAAATTGAAAACCCAACAATTGAAGTTGTTTTCATAGATATTAATATAGTACCGAAAATCATAGAAAGTAAACTTATATTGCTTATATAATTTGCAATTAGCATTGCATATGTATCTAAAAAATTAATACCTTTCCCCCTGAATAAAGACTTAAGTACTTCTCTAGAATTTGCTAAAAAACCTTGTTTTAATCCTAATTGCCACCTAATTCTCTGATGCCATGAATCAATAAAAGAATTTGGTTGTTCATCGTAAAAAATTGCCTTTTCTGTATAACCAATTTTTTCACCTTGAAGAGTTGTCAAAACTGTAAATTCCAAATCTTCTGTTATTGTTTTAGTATTCCACCCACCTAATGATTTTATTACTTTTTTTGTAACCATAAATCCACATCCTATAATCATATTATTTAATTTTAGAGCAGTTCTAGGTTTATTGTAAAAAGTACTTATCATATAGTGATATAAAGTATATGAGCCTGATGTAAAAGATTCATATGGGTTTTTCGAATCTCTAAATCCCTGAGATGCTGAAAATCCATATTCAATTTGTTTATTCATTTCTAACAGAAAATTTTTATCGACGATATTATCCGCATCAAATATTACATAAGCATCATGGTCTTCATTATCTATTAAATAATCAAACATTTGATGTAAAACATCACCTTTATTTTTTATTGGAGATTTAATATCAAATACTCTTACCTGCTTATTTATTGCAACTTCTCTAGTGTTATCAGTACAATTATTTGGAGCTATTATGATTTCATATTTATCTTTTGGATAATTTAAGGACTTTAATGAATCTATAAGATTTGATATGACCTTTGCTTCATTTCTAGCAGCTACAAGAATTGCAAATTTATTGTAATTATCAGTATCAGGAATATTATTTATTTTTTTGAAATAATGTAATCCAATAAAAAACTGATACAGGGAATAAGGAATCAATATTAAACTGAGAAATATTACTATATATGTTATAATTTTTAAAATCATTTTACACCATCCTTTTTATAAATTATACCATAATCTTGAAATAAATATATTACAATTCAGTAAAAAAATTTGACAATTATTTATAAAACAGATATACTGAAATAGTATTTTATAAATTGATTATTTTTATGGAAGATTAATTTATAATAATTTATAAAGTAAATACTGCAATATATTGTATGTTATTATGCGGAAGTGGCTCAGTGGTAGAGCATCGCCTTGCCAAGGCGAGGGTCGCGAGTTCGAATCTCGTTTTCCGCTCCAATCAAATCAGGATTATCCTGATTTTTTTTTACAAAAATGAAAAAAATGTTGAGAAATTTATTAATTTATAATAACATTATATTAATATAAACACTTGGAGGGGATAAATGGACAGAAGACCAAATTTAAAGAGGAAAAATGATACAATGCTTAATTATATTATGATTGCATTAATTGTAATTTTAATATTATGTTTTATTGTTTATGTAGTATCTGCATTTTTTGGTGGAAATGATAATTCAAATAAAAAGGATGTGAAAACCACTACAATAGAAACAAAAGCTGAAAAGAAAAAATTACAAACATTTAAGGTAACAAAAAAGGAATCTGCAAAAGAAACAAATAAAGAAACAAAAAAGGAATCCATAAAAGAAACAAACAAAGAAACCTCAAAAGAAAATAATAAAGAGAATTCAAAACAAACATTAAAAGAAACAAATAAAGAAACTTTAAAAGAAAATAATAAACCTGATAATGGACAAAGAAGTGATAATAGAAACTCTGACAATCCATATGCTGCTATCGCATCTGATGAAAGGATTAAGAATGCATCTGAAAAAGAATTAGTGGATATGATAATTAGAGGAGATTTAGGATATGGAGCTGAAAGACAGGAAATACTAAAAAATAATGGACTTGATGTTGAGCATATAAATTCTCTTGTAAATCAAAGATTAAAAGAATTAGGTTATTAAGTAACTATTAATTTATAACCTAAATGTAATTAATGATTATTTGGAATGGTTGTAAAATAAATGATATTTAATTATAAAAAATTAATAATGAACATAAAAAATCCCTAGATTCCAACGTCTAGGGATTTTTTATGGTATAATATTAATAAAAAAATTAAAAAAATAATATAAAAATAAATAAGTGCTAAAAATTTATATAACTGTTTTATTAAAAATTTTTTTACTTTAAATATTCTAGCATTTTTAATATAATATATAGAACAGATGTATAAGGAGAAATTATGGATATAGTTAATCCATCAATACTTTCTGGATTTATGGAATTATTGCCAGAAGAGCAGAAATTATTTGATGAAATAAAATTTACAATTGAAAAAAATTTTATTAAATATGGTTTTGTTAATTTAGATACGCCACTTATAGAAAAAGAAGAAATTTTACTTTCTAAAGGTGGAGGAGAAACATCAAAACAAATTTATAGAATAGATAAAGAAACTACGCCTCAGGCATTGAGATTTGATCTAACTGTGAGTTTAGCAAGATATGTTGCTATGCATGCAAATGAAATAAATTTTCCATTTAGAAGATATCAAATCGGAAAGGTTTATAGAGGGGAAAGAAATCAAAAAGGAAGATATAGAGAATTTTACCAATGTGATATAGATATAGTCGGAAATGAAAAACTAGATATTGCGAATGATGGTGAAATTCCATCTGTAATTTATAATATTTTTAATGATTTAGGATTAGAAAATATTACATTTAGAATAAATAATCGTAAATTATTAAATGGATTTTTGGAATCAATTTATGTTAAGGATTTTGAATCTGTAATGAGGGCAATTGATAAATTACCAAAAATTGGAATAGAAAAAACTAAATTAGAGTTGGAAAAGTTTGGATTAAATGTAATTCAAATTAATAAAATATTTGATTTTATTAATTTATCTGAATTAGAAAATAAAGAAGTGTTAGATAAATTATTAAATACAGAAATAAATAATGATGTGTATTTTGAAGGGTTAAATGAATTAAATAAGGTATATAAATATATGGAATTATTTGGAATTCCAACTAAAAATATTAAGATAGATTTAATGATTACCAGGGGGCTTGATTATTATACCGGCACTGTATTTGAAACGTTTTTAGACGGATATGAATCAATTGGCTCGATTTGCAGTGGTGGAAGATATGATGATCTTGCAAGTAATTTTACTAAACAAAAATACCCAGGCATAGGTTTATCGATAGGATTGACTAGATTGTTTTATCAATTAAATGAGTCAAATTTATTGAAAAAACAAGAGGAAAAAGTAAATCATAATATTTTAGTAATTCCTATGAGTGAAGAGGTTTATGATTATTCTATTGAAGTTGTTAATCTGTTGAGGAATAATAACATAAATTCTCAAATATACTTAGAGACAACAAAAACGAAGAAAAAATTTAACTATGCAGATAAAATCGGCATAAAAAAAGCAATTATTATTGGTGAAACCGAAAAGCAAAATAAAACTATTAGTTTGAGAAACTTTGAAAATGGTGATCAAGAAGAATTTAAGTTAGAAAATTTAGTTAAAATATTAAACGGGGGAAAAAATGAAAATTAAATTTCCAGATGGAAGTATTAAAGAGTTTGAAAAAAATACAAGTTTATTAGATATTGCAAAATCAATATCTGAAGGGTTGGCACGTTCAGTAGAGGGTGCCATTGTAAATGAAAACACTTTAATGGGATTACAGGAAACATTAAGTGAGGATAGTGAAGTTAACTTCATTAAGTATGATACCAAAGAAGGTAAGCATTTATTTTGGCATACTTCTTCACATTTAATGGCTGCAGCTATCCAAAAATTATTTCCGGGAACGTTATTTGCTATAGGACCTGCTATTGAAAATGGATTTTATTATGATATAGATAGTGAGCATCAATTTACACCTGAAGATTTGAAAAAAATTGAAGAACAAATGTTGAAAATTGCAAAAGAAAAGCAAAATGTAATAAGAGAAGAGATCACAAGAGAAGATGCATTAAAATATTTTGAAGAAAAAGGTGATAAATATAAGGTAGAGTTAATTAATGATTTACCTGAAGATGCACCACTTTCATTATATAAATTGGGTGATTTTACTGATTTGTGTAAAGGGGCACATATTTTAAATACCAAAGATATTAAAGCTGTAAAATTATTATCTATTGCTGGTGCTTATTGGAGAGGTGATGTTAATAATAAAATGCTTCAAAGAATTTATGGTATAACATTTAAGAAGCAATCAGAACTAGATGAATATTTAAATATGATTGAGGAAGCAAAGAAAAGAGATCATAGAGTCTTAGGTAAGCAAATGAATTTGTATATGATTTCTGAAGAGGGGCCAGGATTTCCTTTCTATCTACCAAACGGTATGATATTAAAAAATAGCCTGGAAAGGTATTTAAAATCATTAATGGATAGGGCAGGGTATGGTCAAATTCAAACACCAATGATTTTAAATGAAGAATTATGGCACAGATCTGGACACTGGGATCATTATAAAGACAATATGTATTTTACAAAGATTGATGATGAAAATTATGCAATAAAACCAATGAACTGTCCAGGAGCGATTTTAGTTTATAAATCACAACCTCATTCATATAGAGATTTACCAATTAGATTATCAGAATTAGGACATGTTCATAGACATGAATTATCAGGTGCGTTACATGGATTATTTAGAGTAAGAGCATTTACACAAGATGATGCTCACTTATTTGTGACAAAAGAGCAAATTAAAACAGAAATTAAAAATATTATGAAATTAGCTGATGAAATTTATACAAAATTTGGATTTGAATATAAAGTATTCATTTCAACAAGACCAGAAGATTTCATGGGAGATCCTGAAGTTTGGGATGTAGCAGAACAAGCGTTAATATCTACTGTAGAAGAATTGAACCTACCTTATGAATTAAATGAGGGAGATGGAGCATTCTATGGACCGAAAATTGATATTCAATTATTTGACTCGTTAAAGAGAGCTTGGCAATGTGGTACAGTTCAATTAGATTTCCAAATGCCTGAAAGATTTGATATTCATTATGTTGATGAACATGGAGAAAAGGTAAGACCAGTTATGGTTCACAGAGCATTATATGGGTCATTAGAAAGATTTATCGGTATTTTAATAGAACATTATGCTGGACATTTTCCACTATGGTTAGCCCCAGTACATGCAACATTTATTCCTGTAAGTTTAGATGTTCATGGGGAAAAAGTAAAGGAAATATATAATAGATTCTTGGAAAAAGGACTAAGAGTTCAATTTGATGATAGAAATGAATCAATGGGTAAGAAAATAAGAGACTCTCAAACATCTAAAGTTCCATATCAATTAGTAATTGGTGATAATGAATTAAAAAATAACACTATATCAGTTAGAAAATATGGAGAAACAAAATCAGTTGATATTGATTTAGATAAATTCTTAAATCAAATGGTTGAAGATTTTGAACAAAGAAAATAATTGACATTTGTCTTGAATTGTTGTATACTTGTTTAGTAATGAAGAAGAGTGCCTACTCTCACCTAATCGTATTGCGAATTGGGTTAAACTAAATTAATGATTGTTAATGTAGTAGCGTAGGTATCTCTAAGCTACTATTTTTATTTTAAATTAAAACTTATATACTTTAGGAGGTATGTTATTAAAGAACTTCAAATAAACAATCAAATTCGTTTTCCAAAAGTAAGATTAATAGATGTTGATGGAGAACAATTAGGTATGTTTACTTCAGCAGATGCACAAAAAAGAGCCGATGAACAAGGATTAGATTTGGTGTTATTATCACCTAATGCAAATCCGCCAGTTTGCAGAATTATGGATTACAGTAAATTCAAATATGAGCAAATAAAAAAACAAAAAGAAGCTAAAAAGAATGCTAAAACTGTTAACGTTCAAGAGATAAGATTGTCTCCAACAATTCAACAACATGATTTAGAAATTAAAGCCAAAAATGCAAGTAAAATCATAAAAAAAGAAGATAAAGTTAAGGTAAGTATTAGATTTAGAGGAAGAGAAATGGCTCACAAAGATTTAGGTAAAGAAGTATTGGATAAATTCTTCGAACTAGTAAGTGATATTGCTCAAATATCCAGTAAACCTAAAATGGAAGGCCGTAGCATGCAGATGATAATAGAACCAAAATCAGAATAAGGAGGAACGTTGTATGCCAAAAATGAAAACACATAGAGGTTCAGCAAAAAGATTTAAGAGAACTGGATCGGGAAAATTAAAGAGATTTAAAGCTTATAAGAGTCATATCACAGCAAAAAAATCACCAAAAAGAATTAGAAACTTAAGAAAATCTACATTGGTAAGTAGTGCAGATATGAAGAGAATTGGACAAATGATTCCTTAGGAGGTAAAAGATGGCAAGAGTAAAACGTGCAGTAAATTCAAAGAAAAATCATAAAAAATACTTAAAATTAGCTAAGGGATACTTTGGTGGAAAATCAAGATTATTCAGAACAGCTAAACAAGCAGTAATGAAATCATTACAATATGCTTATATTGGTAGAAAAAATAGAAAAAGAGATTTTAGACAATTATGGATTGCAAGAATCAACGCAGCTTCAAGAGCAAATGGTTTAAGCTATTCAAAATTTATGGGTGGATTAAAGAAAGCTAATATCGATATCAATAGAAAAATGTTATCAGAAATAGCTATTAATGATCCTCAAGCATTTTCAAAATTAGTTGAAACAGCTAAAAATGCTTAATTGAATTAAATATATTAGATTCTTTGTAAAATACCCTGTAAGGGATAAGTAGTTTTGTGAAGAATTGAAGTAGCATATTGAGAGAATTAGAGAGTAAAATTTCTAATTCTTTTTTTATTTGTAGATATTTAAATAATTTTGTGTATTATTTAAATTTTATAAGTTCCAGATTAATGTAGACATATATAGATTTTAATAATTAAATAAGTTAATATATACTAAAATTAAAGATGATAACATTTTCATTTTTTGAAGAGAGGGGGTGAAATTTTGAATAAAAGGCAAATTATGATTTTACAAACAATTAAATTAAAAGATGAGTATATAACAGCTAAAAGTATGTCAGAAATATTTGGAGTTTCGACTAAAACAATTTATAAAGATATTGATAAAATAAATGAATATATTAAACAATATGATATAAAAATAGAAAAATTGCCACGAAAAGGAATTAAAATAAATGATAAATATCAAATAAAAAAATTATTTTCAATTTTATCAAATTTAGATTTTAACAAAAATAATGATAACAAATCAATTGAGTTTAGAGAAGAATATTTATTTAAGGAAATTTTACTAAATAGGAAAAAATTAAATGTTTTTGATTATGAGGATAATGCATATCTAAGTGAAGGGTCAGCAAGGAGAGATATTAAAAAATTTGAAAAATATTTAATATCAAAAAAAATATATTTAGAAAAAGAAAATGGAAGATTTTATGTAACCGGTGATGAAGTAAATATTAGAAAAACCATTAAAGAATATTTATATGCATTAATAGATAATTCAAATTTTGAAGATATAAAAACTTTATCAAGATTTTATAACATAGAAACTATTTATAATTGTAAGAATGTAATAAATGAATTAGGAAGGAAATATAATTATAGTCTTAGTAAAAGATATTTCAATACGTTATTAATAGACTTATTGGTTCAAATACATATGATTGAATTAGGATTTATACTATATGATTATAAAATTAGTTTAAATTTTGATATTAATCATTTTGAGGTATATTTTTATGCACGAGAAATTTTGACAAAAATATTAAATTTGAAAGAAGAAATTCCTAGTCAAGAAATAGAAGCATTATCTTATACATTATTAGCAGTAGGATTTGAAATAAATAGTATTGGATATAATTCAAGATTATATAAGAGTGTAATAGCATTGATAAAAAAAGTATCAAATATTTTAGATATTGATTTAACACAAGATGAACATTTAAAAGATATGTTAATAAGTCATGTGGGACCAATGATATTTAGATTAAAAAAATCTATTTCTGTTATCAATCCAGTTGTTGAAGAAGTGAAGAAACAATATAGTGTTTTGTATAATGTTATATGGCTATCTGTTAGAGAGTTAACAGATGAATTTAATATAAAAATGACAGATGATGAAGCGGCGTTTTTAGCAATTCATTTTCAAATTGCTGTGGAAAAAGTCCATAAATCTATAAATATATTAGTAATATGTCCACATGGGATATCAACTTCTGAATTAATTGTTAGTAAATTAAATAGGATAATTTTAGGAACAGATAAAGTAATAAAAGCAGATTTTGATGATTTAGATAAAATTAAATTTAATAATATTGATTTTATAGTTTCTTCAGTAAAATTAAATAATCTTAAAATACCTATATTTGAAGTTAGTCCAGTAATAACTGACGAAGAGATGAAAAATATTCGTATATTTTATAATAATCTAGATAAAAATAGGTTAACAAAATCTAATGAAAAAATAGAAACAAATAAAAATTTAATTAGAGAACTATTAGAAGAAAATATATTGTTAAATAGTAAAGCTAAAAATAAAGAACAAGTTTTTGAAGAAATAATTAAAATATCAAATAAGCTTAATCAAAAAGATTCTCAATTTTTAGATTCAATAAAAAAAAGAGAAAATATGGGTAGTACTAGTGTTTATACAGGTATTTCAATTCCGCATTGCGATCCCAAACATGTTGCCAGATCACAGCTAGGAATTATTACATTAGATAAACCTATTGAATGGGGAAAAAACTTAATAAAGGTGGTGTTATTAATTGCTATATCTGATCATGATATTAATAGTACCAAGGATATTTTGATTAATATATATAGAAAAATAGAAAATAGAAATTTTATTGATAAAATATCTAGCTCAAAAACAAAAGAGGAATTAATATCAACATTTATAAATTGGAGAGAGGATTATGTTTGAGCATAAAATTATAAAGTTAAAAGTTAAAAATATAAAAAATAATAAGGAGGTGTTAAATGTTTTATCAAATGCTCTTATAAAAGAAAAAATTGTAAAGTCATCATTTAAAAATGCTGTAATAGATCGTGAAATGAAATATCCTACTGGACTAGAGTTTGAGGGGTATAGTATTGCTTTGCCACATACAGAGAGCGAACATGTCAACAAATCTCAAATTGCAATTATGACACTTGAAAAACCGGTAAAGTTTTATGAAATGACATCACTTGATAAAGAAATCGATGTAAAAATAATTTTTATGTTGGCATTAAAAAATAGTGAACAACATATAAAAATTTTACAAAAGGTAATGAAATTAGTTCAGGATAAAGATACAATGAACAAATTGTATTCATTTGACGATTCAGAAGTTAATATTAAAAAATTAATTAAGTTATTAGAAGAGTATGAATTTAATTAAGGAGGTAAAAATGTTAGAACTTTTTCAAAAATTTATTGATATGGGAGCTATAGTAGTGTTACCAATTCTGATTTTTATATTTGGAATCATACTTGGAACAAAACCTAAAAAAGCATTTGTATCTGGAATAATAGTTGGGGTTGGGTTCGTTGGACTTAATATGGTTATAGATTTATTGGGTAGTAGCTTAGGACCAGCAGCTCAAAAAATGGTAAAAATATTTGGATTAAATTTAACGACAATCGATGTTGGATGGCCAGCAGCGGCTGCGATTTCTTATGGAACTGTTTTGGGAAGTTTAGCTATTCCTATAGGAATAGGGCTTAATATAATATTATTATTTTTAGGATTAACAAAAACGCTTATGGTTGATATGTGGAACTTTTGGCATGCAGCTTTTGTTGCATCTCTAGTTTATGCAATAACTAAAGATTTTGCTTTAGGAATTTATGCCACAGTTGCATATTTAACAATGATATATTTGTTAGCTGATATTATAGCTCCTAGAATTAAAAAGTTTTATGGATTTTCTAATATAACATTTCCTCATGGAACATCTGCACCTGGGTTTTTATTTGCATTACCATTAAATTGGATATTTGAAAGAATTCCTGGTTTTAATAAAATAGAAGCTGACCCAGAGTCGGTTCAAAAACGATTTGGGGTATTTGGTGAAAGTACAGTTGTAGGATTGGTAATAGGTTTTGGAATGGGGATTTTAGCAGGATATGATTTTGGAGCAGTTTTACAATTAGGGATTAAGACATCAGCTGTAATGGTATTAATGCCTCGAATGGTTTCGCTTTTAATGGAAGGGTTGTCACCAATTTCGGAGTCAGCAAATTCATTTGTTCAAAAACGATTTCCGGGAAGAGAAGTTAATATTGGAATGGATTCTGCCTTATCAGTAGGTCATCCAGCAGTCCTATCAAGTTCGTTGCTATTAGTGCCGATAACAATTCTTTTAGCTGTTATTTTACCAGGAAATACAACATTACCATTTGGGGACTTAGCCACAATACCATTTGTTGTATGTTTGATGGCAGCGGTATTTAATGGAAATATTGTTCGTACTGTAGTTGGAGGAACTATATATATGGCTCTAATATTATATATAACTTCTTGGGCTGCTCCATTAGTAACTATGGCGGCAAAATCTGCTAATTTTGACTTAGGTGGAAATAAAAGTATAACGGCTATGGCAGAAGGTGGATTATGGCCAACTTTAATATTTATTTTATCTGGGAAATATATGCCATGGATAATGATAAGTATAATTTTAGTTGTCAGTTTAATTGGGCTATATTATGTAAATAAAGTTAAAAATAAAAAATAAAATTAAAATGAGGAGTTGAGTATAAATGAAGAAATTACTTATTATGTGTGGTTCAGGAATTGCAACTTCTACAGTTGTTGCAGGTAAAGTTAAACAATGGTTAAAAGATAATAATTTAGAAAATAATGTACAAATTTACCAATCAAAAGTTGCGGAAGAAGTTAATCATATAGATGATTATGATGTTGTAATTTCAACAACAACAGTTCCGGATAATATTAAAGAAAAAGTAATATTTGGACTTCCATTATTAACTAATATTGGAGTTGATGAAATGTGGAATAAATTAAAAATAGAATTGGAAGATAAAAAATGAAAGTATCATCTCGAGAAATTTTAAAAAATGCTCAAGAAAATAATTATGCGGTACCTGCGGTAAATTTTATTGATGGACTTACGGCTAAAGCATATTTAGAAGTTTCTGAAGAATATGATGTTCCTTTGATATTAGCATTTGCACAAGCTCATGAAGAGTGGTTGTCTTTAGAAGATGCAGCTTTTATAGGAAAATACATTCAGCAAAGTGCTTCATCTCCAATAGTATTGCATTTGGATCACGGACAAAATATAGATTATATAAAGAAAGCAATTGATTTAGGATTTAATTCAGTAATGATTGATGCTTCAACAGAAACATTTGAAAATAATGTAAAAATAACAAAAGAAGTTGTTGATTATTCCCATAAATATGGTGTTGATGTAGAAGCTGAAATCGGATTTGTTGGTGCAAATGATAACTTAGAAAATCATAAAGTAGTAAAATCAATATACACTGATGTTGAAGATGCAGTTGAATTTGTAAAAAAAACAAATGTTGATTCACTAGCGATTTCAATAGGAACAGCTCATGGAATATATAAAGGTATTCCAAAAATTAATTTTCAAAGATTATCTGAAATTAGAAAAAAAATAGATTTACCTTTAGTTTTACATGGTGGATCCTCAACAGGTTATGATAACTTAAACAAATGTGTTTTGGGAGGAATAACTAAAATAAATTTATTTTCAGATATGATTAATGCAGGATTTGACGCTAATAAAAAAACTAATGTAAATGATTATCCATCTTTGATATTTAATATAAAAGACAATATAAAAAAGAAATTAATAGAATATTATAAAGTATTTAGATTAATTGAATAAAAGGAGAAGTCATATATGAAAATAGATTTAAAAGGGAATTTTTTTGTATTTAATCCAAAATCATATTTATATGGTGAAAAATTAATAAATTACGCTAAAATTGCTGATAAAATGGCTAAAAAATATCCTAATATTGATATTTTTGTGACAGCACCATATGCTGATCTATATCGTTTGAGTTTGGAAACGGAAAATATAATTGTGACCTCACAACATTTAGATGGTATAGATCCTGGTAGAGGAATGGGATTAGTTTTAGCTGATTCATTATTAAATGTAGGAGTTAAAGCTACATTTTTAAATCATGCAGAATATCCTTTAAGCTTATCAGAACTCTCTCGTTCGATTAAAAAAGCTAAAGAATTAAACATAATTACAATTGTATGTGCAGATTCAGTAGAAGAAGCAAAGTCTATAGCAAATTTTGATGTAGATATTATTTTATGCGAACCTACTGAATTAATAGGAACAGGAATAACAAGTAATAGGGATTATGTTAAGTCTACAAGTAGTGCTATTAGAAATATAAATCCAAATGTTCTTATTATGCAAGCAGCTGGAGTGAGTACAGCTGAAGATGTATATAATATAATTACTCAAGGAGCTGATGGAACTGGATGTACAAGCGGGATTGTAAAAGCTGATAATCCTGAACAAATGATAATTGATATGATTGAAGCTGTTAACAAAGCTATTGGAGGTTAGTTTATGACCGTATATATGAAAGATTATGAAGTTGAAACTAAGGAGGGACAGGTTACATATATAGATATTACAAAAAAAGTAAGATATTCTATTGAATCTAGTGGTATAAGTAAGGGAATTTGTATAGTAACAACAAATCATACAACATGTTCAATATTTTTTGAAGAATTTACACATGATATTGACGAAAATGGAACGGATTTTTTGCTACTTGATATGGATGAATGTCTTCAAAAAATTATTCCAAATCATGAAAGTTCAGAGATTTATAGATATCCGGGAGATGAACATTACCATCAGGTTAAATCTTGGAAAAATCATGAACAATGGTTACCTAATGGGGATCGTTCAAAATTGTGGAATGCAGATGCACATATAAAATCTTCAATAATAGGTTCAAGTGAGACTTTTGTTGTAAAAAATAATGAGTTATTTGTTGGAATAACAGGATATATATATTTTGTAGATTTTGATAGAACAAGAGAACGAAAAAGAAAATTTACGGTTACCGTAATAGGAGAATAATAAGATTACTAAAATAAAGAGGGGCTATAATTATATTCAGTAAATAATAATATTTTAAATAGTCCTTTTTTATATTTAAAAAATAAGTTTAAATTCATAAAATTAAAAATGAACTGTTGGGAAATTTATTTTTATATATTTGAACGAAGTATATTTAAAAATATTTTGCAACGGCCCCCTTTTATTTGTGATATAATAATTTTGTAATTCAAAATTGAGGGGATATATGAAAGTTAAAAATTTTTTAAGTAATATATTTAAGGCTAAAAATGCAACAAGATTTATCTTAAATATGTATATTTTAATAATTATAATAGGTGCATTTATTTTGATGCTTCCAATATCATCAAATTCAGGAAATTTCACATCATTAATGGATGCATTATTTACAACTGTTTCTGCAATATGTGTTACAGGATTAACTACTGTAACCACTGCAACACATTGGTCAGTTATAGGTAAGTTTGTAATTATTATACTTATACAACTTGGTGGATTGGGTATAATGACTGCTGCATCCATAATATCATTGATTTTTAATAAAAAAATGTCTATTTCAGATAGACTACATTTATCAGAAGAAAAAAATACCGTTTCGATTCAAGGCATTATTAGACTTATAAAATTTATTATTTATTCTACATTTATAATTGAGTTAGTCGGAGCTATATTTTTTATGTTTACATTTATTCCCGAATATGGAGTGTTAAATGGTATAGCTTATAGTATTTTTCATTCAATTTCCGCATTTTGTAATGCGGGATTTGATATAATAGGATCTGAAAGTTTAACAAAGTATGCATTAAATGTAAATGTATCACTTGTAATTTCTGCATTGATAATTATAGGTGGTATTGGACATAAGGTTATAACTGAAATTTTAGAAAAAAAATTTTCATTTAAGAATTATTCACTACATACTAAACTTGTAATTATTATGACAGCATCTTTGTTAATTTTCCCGACAATATTTTTTATGATAGTAGAATGGAATAATCCTGAAACTTTAGGTCAATATGGTTTTTTTGGAAAATTATTAGTGTCATTTTTTGAATCAACAACATTAAGAACTGCTGGATTTTTCACAACTAATCAAAAAATGTATTCAAATGCATCTGCATTAATAATGATATTGATGATGTTTATTGGGGGCTCACCTGCTGGAACTGCCGGGGGATTTAAGACTACAAGTTTTGCAAGCATGTTTTTAATCACAAAGTCAAATGTTAAACAAGAGAAAAATATTGTTATTTTTAGAAGAACAATATCTTCACAAATTACAAAAAAAATTATTGCCTTATTTACAATATCAATAGCTTGGATATTTACTATAACAATTTTAATGTCTTTAACAGACTCTGCTAAAGATTTTGTAGATATAATCTATGAAATTTTGTCTGCATATGGTACTGTTGGTTTAACGAGGGGAATTACTCCTGATTTATCAGAATTAGGCAAGATATTTATAATGGCAACTATGATTTTTGGGAAAATAGGGCCTATATCAATGATATATGCATTTATAGGAAAATCTAAACCAAAAACATTTAAGGAACAAGAAGAAAATATTTTAATTGGATAGGAGAAAATATATGAAACAATATGCAGTTATTGGATTAGGAAGATTTGGTACTTCAGTTGCTTCTACTCTTCATGAATTAGGGCATGAGGTTGTTGTTGTAGATGAAAATGAAGATAATATAAATGAATTAGGAGATTATTGTACGCATGGATTAATTGGAGATTCGACTCAAATGGATGTATTAAGAGCTGCAGGAGTCAAAGAAGTTGATTCAGTAATTATTGCTATAACAAACTTTGAAACATCTATTATGACTGCTTTACTATGTAAAGAATTAGGTGCTAAAAATGTAATAGCAAAAGCTAGAAATGATAGTCATGCTAAGATTTTAGAAAGAATAGGTGTTGATAATGTAGTTATCCCTGAAAAAGATATGGGGAAAAAATTAGCTCATAATTTATCTTCTAAAAATGTTGTTGACATTATTACACTTTCTTCAAATTATGATATTGTTGAAATGAAAGTACCGGAGTCATGGCAAGGTAAAACAATTGCACAATTAGATATTAGAAAACATTATGGTTTAAATATTTTAGGGGTAAATAAGGATGGAGAATTTGTGGGTAATCCAAGTCCATCTATGGATTTAAAGCCGGGGGATAATTTAATTATAATGGGTTCAACAAATGAAATATCTAAAATTGAAAGTATTGAATAGAAAAAAATATCTTATGTGTTTTTCATCACTTAAGATATTTATTTTTTAAATTATAATATCTATGTAATCATTTATGTTACATAGTAGAAAGAGTCTTTATGTATGAAATAATAACAAGTTTAAATAATAATTTTATAAAAGAAATTAAAAAACTAAGATTTAAAAAAAATAGACAAAAATTAAATAAATTTATTATAGAATCAAAAAAATTAATTTTAGAAGCTATTTCATCAGGATATGAAGTAGAAAGAGTTTTTGTTATGGAAGGAAAATTATCTTTATTTCATAATGAAACTTATATATCAGAAAAATTATTTAATGATGTTTCATGTATGGTTAATCCGGATGGATACTTAGCTATTTTAAGAATTAAGAAAAACAATTTTTTATCTAATAAAGTTTTAATATTAGATAATATTCAAGATCCCGGAAATATGGGAACTTTGATAAGGTCTGCAGAAGCTTTTGGATTTAATACAATTGTATCAATTAATTCAGTTGATTTTTATAATGAAAAAGTATTAAGAGCAACCATGGGTTCGGTTTTTAGACTTAATTTAATTGATACTAATTATAGTTTCTTAGAAAACATGAAGGATTACACAATTTACATTGCAGATATGCATGGTTATGATTATAGAAAATCAATTCCATCAAAAAAAATTGCTATTGTAATAGGAAATGAGGGAAATGGTATTTCGGATGAAATATTAAAAATAAAACATGAATTAATTAAAATTCCAATGTTAGGTAGGATTGAGTCACTTAATGCTGGCGTAAGTGGAGCTATCTTAATGTCGAATTTTATAGAGGAATAGGTGTGATATTAAGATTTAATAATGTATCAAAAAAATTTAATAATTCAAAAATAAACTTCGAATTAAAGAATATTTCATTTGATTTGCATGAAAAAGAGGTTTTAGGAATAATTGGTAAAAATGGCTCTGGTAAAAGCACTATTTTAAGGATTGCTAATAATCTTGTAAGAAAAGATTCCGGTGAAATAATATATGATAATATTTCTATTGAGGACTTATCATACAAACAAATTTTGAATATGAGAAAAAATATAGCATATATTTTTCAAGAGGCAAATCTTTTAGATAATAAAACTGTTTATTATCATTTGAGCTTAGTGTATAAATTGAATTATTATAAAGTTAATGAAGAAGAAATTGATGATATATTAAAATTTATGGAAATAGAACACTTAAAATACACATATTGTATATATTTAAGTGGAGGACAAAAACAAAAAGTAGCAATAGCCATTGCTATTTTACAAAAACCTAAAATTTTATTATGCGATGAAATAAGTGCATCTTTAGATACAAAATCTGAAAAAGAGATATTTGATTTATTAAAAAAAATTATGAATTCTTCAAATATATCAATTTTGATTATTTCGCATAATTTAAATATTATGAAAAATTTTTGTGATAGGATTTTATTTTTAGAAAATGGAGAAATAAAAGATTCTATTATTCCTAATAAAAAATATATATCGTCAAATGATAATTATTACCGTAATGTTAAGGAGTATTTAAATGTTTGATTTACTTATACAAAATAGAAAAGAAATATTTCAGGCATTTATAGAAACTAATATAATGATTGCTGCTACTATTATTTTTTCATTGATAGTATCATTGCCTCTAGGAACATTACTATATTCGTTAAACAAGGAATACCTTATAAAAAATAAAATTTTATATCAGATTTTAAGTTTTGCATTAAACACCTTAAGATCTGTTCCATTTTTATTATTTATATTTGTGTTAATTCCTGTAAATAGGTTTTTATTTAATACATCATATGGTGTTATTTCAGCAATTATTCCATTATCATTGGTTACAATAAGTATTTATACTAGATTTGTAGAACAAGCATATATAAATATTGATCAATCAATAATAGATAGAGCTATAAGTATGGGAGCTACAAAAATTCAAATAATTTACTATTTTTTATTTCCTTCAATATATAGTGATTTGATTTTATCATTTACTTCTGTAATTATGAGTACATTATCATACTCGACAGTAGTAGGAGTTATAGGAGCGGGTGGTTTAGGTGACTATGCATTTAGATATGGATATCAGGAATACAATTATAAATTAATGTATCTTATAATAATAATTTTTGTTTTATACGTTTTTTTTATTCAAAGTATTGGATATTTCATTGCAAAAAAAGTTAACAAATATAAGGAGAAAAATTAATGAAAAAATTATTAACAGTTTTATTAGTTTTTTCAGCATTACTAGTAGGTTGTGCGGGAAATTCACAAAAACAAATAAAGATGAACGAAACATCAAAAAAATTAAATAAAGAAATTGAAGTGATAAAAGTTGCTGCTCATACCAATCCTATGACAACGATGTTAAAGCTTATAGAACCTGATTTAAAAGAAAAAGGATATAAATTGGAATTAGTAGCAGTTAGTGATAATGTACAAGCTAATGTTGCTTTACAAAATAAAGAAGTAGATGCGAACTTTTTTCAACATGAACCATTTATGGCTCAATTTAATGAAAAAAATAAAGGAAATTTAGTTAAGGTAACTCCTGTTTATAATGCTCTAGTAGCATTTTATTCAAAAACTATAAAATCATTAGATGAATTAAAAGATGGAGCTATAGTTTCTATACCAAATGATCCTACAAATAAAGCACGTGCATTAAGATTATTGGCATCTTCTAAGTTAATCGAATTAAAAGACCCAAATAGTTATAAAGTTTCAGTTGATGATATTGTAAAAAATCCTAAAAACTTAAAATTTAAGGAATGGGGATTACTTAATTTAAATGAAGCATATCAAGAATCGGATTTAACATTTAATTATCCAACATATATTGAGGCATTAAAATTAAAACCCTTAGAAAATGGATTAATACTTGAACCGGATGCAGATAAAATTTTTTCAATTATAATTGCAGCTAGAAAAGATAATAGAGATTCTGAAAAAATTAAAGTATTGAAAGATGTAATGAATGGAGAAAAAATTAAAAAATTTATTGAAGAAAAATTAAAAGGACATGCTAAAGCAGCTTTTTAATTAAAAGCTATAGAAGCTGTTGCAAAATAACTAAAAATATTATTTTGCAACAGCTATTTTTATAAAAATAATTTTGTAAATCATTATAATTCTGATATAATTTAGGATATTAAAAAGTAAGAAAAGAGGTGTGTATGGAAAAAATTTCTTTTGATAATGAAAAATATATCAAAATGCAGTCGGGAAAAATTCTAGAAAGAATTAGTAAATTTGATAATAAGCTATATTTGGAATTTGGTGGGAAATTATTTGATGATGCTCATGCATCCAGAGTTTTACCAGGATTTAAGGTAGATACTAAACTTCAAATGTTGTTGAAACTTAAAGATAAAGCAGAAGTTGTTATAGTTGTAAATGCAAATGATATTCAAAGTAATAAATTAAGAGGTGATTTAGAGATAGGATATGATAGTGAGGTTTTAAGATTAATTGACTCATTTAATAGTGTTGATCTATATGTTTCATCTGTAATGATTAACCAATTTGAAAATCAACCAAATGCAATTAAATTTAGAAATTACTTAGATAAAATGAATATTAAATCTTATGTTTCATATACAATTGAAGGATACCCAAACAATACCTCTTTAATAGTAAGTGATGAAGGATTTGGAAAAAATGAATATATTAAAACAAGTAGACCTTTAGTTGTAATTACTGCTCCCGGACCGGGAAGTGGAAAATTAGCAACGTGTATGTCCCAAATGTATCATGAATATAAAAATGGTGTTAAAGCCGGATATGCAAAATTTGAAACATTTCCAGTATGGAATTTACCATTAAAACATCCTGTAAATATTGCTTATGAGGCAGCAACTGCTGACTTAAATGACGTTAATATGATAGATCCATTTCACTTAGAAGCATATGGTGAAACTACGATAAATTACAATAGAGATGTAGAAGCATTTCCAATATTACAATCAATGTTTAATAAAATTATGGGAGAATGTCCATATAAATCGCCAACAGATATGGGAGTTAATATGGTTGGATACTGTATAAGTGATAATGATGGGGTTATTTCTGCAAGTAAAGATGAGGTTATCAGAAGATATTATGATGCTTTATGTGATTTGAAAATTGGTAAAGTAAAAGAAAATGTAATACAAAAAATTGATATATTAATGACTCAGTTAAACATTAAACCTGAAGATAGAAAAGTTACACTACAAGCAAGAAAAAAATCAGAAGAAAATAATACTTCAGCTTTTGCTATAGAATTACCAGATAATAAAATTGTTACCGGAAAAACAACTCAGTTGTTAGATGCTTCCTCAGCTTGCTTATTGAATGCATTAAAAACTTTAGGAAATATAAACGATGAAATTCCTTTAATATCACCTAATATACTAGAACCTATTACAGAAATGAAGTATAATATAATTAAAGAGGATGGAGTTAAATTACATCTTGATGAAGTTTTAATAGCATTAGCAATGTCTGCAACAACAAATCCGGTTTCACATTTAGCTATGGAACAATTAGAGAAATTAAGAGGATGTGAAGCTCATTCAACAATAATGCTAGAATCTAATGATAAAACTATATTAAGAAAATTAGGATTACATTTTACTTCAGATCCTAAATTTAGATCGAAAGGTTTATATAGGAATTATTAATGGGAAGATATAGTAATATTAAAGTTATTGCAAATCCACAATCAGGCAAATCTGATAGTAAGGATTTTGAAGAATTAATAAAAGAACAACTAAGTAAATATTATAAAACTGTAGATTTTGAATATACAAAAGAAGTAGGAGATGCCACTATAATAGCAGCAAAGGCGTGTGAAGATAATTATCATTCAATTTGCTCAGTGGGAGGAGATGGCACATTATCAGAAGTTATTGAAGGCATGGTAAAATATGAGAAATCTCCAAAATTAGTAATATTTCCGGCTGGGACAGGAAACATTATGTCTAAATCATTAAAAATTGGACAAAATAAAAAGACTGTTATTAATTCAATAGACTTTACTAAAACTAAAAAAATTGATATAGGTAAAGCAGGAGAAAAAGTTTTTAGCTTTGCTTTAAGTATTGGCCAAATTCCTGAAGCTATTAATGAAGTTACAAATGAAGAAAAAGAAAAAAATGGTTTTTTTGCATATTTTTCTAATTTATTAAAAAGACTTATAAGAAAAAGAAAAACTCACTATTTAAGAGTTATTGTAGATGGTAAAGAATATGAAGGTAAAGTTGATCATTTACTTATATTAGTTTCAGATAAATTTGGAAATTTAAATATTCCTAATGAAGAGTCATCAATAGATGATGGATACCTTAATGTATATATCTTAAAAAAAGGTGCTATATTTGAAAAACTAAGAGTTGGAATCGAAGTTATTATAGGAAATTTATTAGATAATGAAAATGTAGAGTACATGAAGGGGAAAAATATCAGAATTGAATCATTAAATTCAGAAAAAATTAATGTTGATTTAGATGGAGATAGAGGTCCTAGATTACCATTAGATGTTTCAATATTAAATAAAAACATTGAGGTATTTACAGGAAAAAAATATATAAAATAATATACTATAAATAGTAATCACAATTATTTTTGATTACTATTTTTTTATTTTTTGTTAATATTTATAAAATATTAATAAAATTTTTTATTTTAATTTTGTAAACTTTTTCATTAAAAGTACTCTTAGAAATTATTTTAATTTTATTGAATACTTAACTTTTTAGGAGTATAATCAATATTGAATATTTGAACAATACAAGC
Organism: Helcococcus sp. KG196; assembly: GCF_046035495.1. Lineage (NCBI taxonomy): Bacteria > Bacillati > Bacillota > Tissierellia > Tissierellales > Peptoniphilaceae > Helcococcus > Helcococcus sp. KG196. The sequence goes on along the minus strand of NZ_JBFNFI010000005.1, from coordinate 12,342 downwards.
TCTAAAAGAGTTCTTGTATTTTTTGTGCTTAAAATTCACAAAAAATAAAAATATAGAAAGGGGAATAAATGAAGAAAAAAATCAGATATTTTTTGATTTTTCTTGCAGTTGCATCTCTTGTGGGAAGTTTCATAGTTGGATCTCATGGTGAAAGTCATGGATTAAAATTAGCTATGAGAGAAGCTGTTTTACACGAAGTAGATAAGATAAACTTATTTGGATTAATAAATGTTAATCCATCTGTAATTTCAGCTTTAATTGTTACAGGAATTATTTTTATATTTTCATTAATAGTAAGAATATTTATAATTCCAAAATTTAAAAGAGTTCCTGGGAGATTTCAATTAATATTAGAAGAAGTTGTAATGACATTTAAAAATTTGGCTATTTCAAACAGTCCTCATAAATATAAAATTTTATCTAGATATATTTTCGCTGCTGGAGTTTACATATTTATTGGTACTTTATTTGAATTATCAGGGGTGCAAGTTGTTTCAATTCAAGGAAATCCAATAACTTTGCCAGCTCCATTATCAGATTTAAATGCCGCTATAGCAATGGGATGTTTATCATATCTATTTATTATGTCTGGGGGATTAACATCAAACGGCTTTAAGGGAGTATTAAAGACATTAAAAGATTTTTCACTACCAATATCAATGAGTTTTAGATTATTCGGTGCATTAGTTAGTGGACTTTTAGTAATGGATTTAGTATATCACTCAATATTTTTAAGTTTTGGTTTACCGGTTGTAGTAGCTGTATTATTTACATTATTGCATGCAATTATTCAAGCTTATGTTTTAACATTATTAACATCAATATATTATGGAGAAGTTTCAGAAATACATGAAACACATTAAAAAATCAAATAAAAATTAAGGAGAATTAAATGAAAAAATCAAATAAATTAGCATCATTATTATTAGCATTAATATTAGTTTCAAGTTTTATGTTTTTAGGTGGAGTAGCAAATGCACAAGAGACAAATACAACAAAAACACAAGCAGTTGATTCCTCAACCGGTTCAAAAGCAATAGCAGCAGGTATTGCAATAGGTTTAACCGGTTTAGGAGGAGCACTTGGTATGGGGCTAGCTATCGCTAAATCCGCAGATGGTATCTCAAGACAACCGGAAGCAGAAGGAAAAATAAGATCAGCATTAATGATTGGGCTAGTTTTCGTTGAAACTGTTGTTATTTATGCGCTGATTGTAGCTATATTAGTAATATTTGTATTATAGAAAATTTTGGAGGTGAAACATGCTAGGCATAAACTGGCAAGATATTTTACTTCATGTTTTCAATTTTGCATTACTTGCAATTTTATTAAATGAATTACTTTATAATCCTATAAATAAATTCATAGAAAATAGAGAAGCATATTATAAAAATTTAGAAATAGAGAAATTAAAAAATTTAGAGGATTCCAAAGCTTTATTACAAGAAAGAACTCAAAAATTGGCAATTATTCAACAAGAAGCTAAAGAAATTAAAGATAAGGCAATTAGAGAATCTCAAATACAAGCTAACTTAAAAATTGAAAATGCTCAAGCGGAGGGTGAAAAAATTATTGAACAATCTAGAATTAAAGCTAAATTGGAAAGAGATACCTTGATAAGAAATACAAGAAAAGACTTAAAAGAGGTTGTTGTTGAAGCGGCAGCTAAATTAGCATTATTAAATGGTAATGTATATGATGATTTTTTGGATCATACGGAAGAGGATATTGATGAGTAAATTAGTAGTTAGATTAAGAAGTAATGAAAAACCTACAAAAGAGCAACTAAATAAGTTAGAGAAATTTATTGATAAAAGATATAACAATGTCGAATTTGACTGGAAATATGATGATAGTATTGTTGATGGTTTAATATTACAAGTTGGATCGGATATATATGACTGGTCTACAATTGGTAAAGTAGAGCAATTAAGAGAAAATATTGAACAAGTTAATACTGAGACTGATGATTTTATGCCACTTTTAAGACAAAGTGTTAAAGAATGGAGTCCTAAAGTTGTTGCAAAAGAAGTTGGTTATGTTGAAGAAGTTGGAGACGGCATTGCTATTATAAGTGGATTAAAACATGTAACATATGGAGAAATAGTAGTTTTTGAAAATGGAGAAAAAGGACTTGTACAAGATATTCAAAAAGAATATATCGGATGTGTTATATTTGGAAAAGATTCGGAAATTTTAGAAGGTGATGAAGTAAGAAGAACAAATAGAACAGCTGGTGTAGGGGTATCTGAACAACTTTTAGGTAGAGTTGTAGATGCATTGGGAGCACCAATTGATGGGTTAGGAGATATAGTACCGGAAGAATACTATCAAATTGAAAAACCAGCACCAGAAATTTTAGAAAGAAAACCAGTTTCAAGACCTATGGAAACAGGTATTTTAGCTATAGACAGTATGTTTCCAATCGGTAGAGGACAAAGAGAATTGATTATTGGTGACAGACAAACAGGTAAGACAGCTATTGCTTTAGATACAATTGTAAATCAAAAAGGTAAGGATGTAATCTGTATTTATGTTGCCATTGGACAAAAGGCAAGTTCAATTGCACAAATTTCTGAGAATTTATCAAAACAAGGGGCTAGTGATTATACAATTATAGTTGCTGCGACGGCAAGTCAACCAGCATCAATGCAATATATTGCTCCTTATTCGGGAACAGCAATTGCAGAATATTTTATGGATAGAGGTAAAGATGTTCTTATAGTATATGATGATTTATCAAAGCATGCTATTGCATATAGAACAATTTCTTTATTAATAGGTAGATCACCGGGACGTGAAGCTTATCCGGGTGATGTATTTTACCTACATTCAAGATTATTAGAAAGATCAGCACAAATGTCAGCTGAAAATGGTGGAGGCTCCATAACTGCATTACCAATTGTTGAAACGCAGGCAGGTGATGTATCAGCATATATTCCAACAAATATTATTTCCATTACAGATGGACAAATTTTCTTGGAAAGTGATTTATTTTTTGCAGGACAAAGGCCGGCTGTTAATGTTGGTTTATCAGTTTCTCGTGTTGGTGGAGCTGCACAAACAAAAGCTGTAAAAAAAGCCGCATCTACATTAAGATTAGAGTTAGCTCAATATAGAGAAATGGAAATATTTACACAATTTTCAAGTGATTTGGATGAAACAACAAAGAAACAATTAAAATTTGGTAAGGGTTTGATGCAATTACTAAAGCAAGATCAATATAGTCCATTGAATCAATCAGAACAAGTAATTACTTTAGTAGTTTCATTGTCACAAGTTTTAATTGGTGTTGAAGAAAAAAATATTAAAAATACAATGAATGAAATTATTAATTATATTAATACGAAAAATCCAAATATTTATCTAGAAATTGAATCTACAGGACAATTACTTGATTATACAAAGGATGAGATAATTTCACTTGCAAAAGAATATTTAAATCAGGGAAAGTAGGATTAAATGTCAAGTGCAAAAGAAATAAAATCAAGAATAAAAAGTATTACTGATACAAGAAAAATAACAAATGCAATGTATTTAATTTCTTCAACAAAAATTAAAAAAGCAAAAAAATCTTTAGATGATACTAGACCATATTTTTATGCACTAAGAAAAGAAATTAAAAGAATTTTTAGAACCGTAAAGGATATTGATAGTCCGTATTTATATCCAACTAATATGAATCAATTTGTAAATGGAACATACGGTATTCTTGTAATAACGGCTGATAAGGGATTGGCAGGAGCTTATAATCATAATATTATAAATAAGTCACGAGAAATCTCTCATGAAAATGACTCGAGATATTTTATAGTTGGAGAATATGGTAGACAATATTTTAATAGACATGGTTTAGATTATGAAGAAGATTTTCATTATAGTGCACAAGCACCAACGATGGAAGAAGCAAGACAAATTGCTAAAATATTACTTGATGAATATAATTTTGGAAGAATAAAAAAAATCTTTATAGTATATACGGATTTTGATGGAAAAGCAGGTGCTGAGGCTAGATTAACCAGACTTTTACCATTTCATAGGGATTATTTCGAAGATTCAAAAAAATTAGAAGAAGAAGTTGTAAAAAATGAATTTGAGTTTACATCTGATACATCAAGTTTACTAGAAAGTCTTACTGAAAATTATATTATCGGATTTATTTACGGTGCTTTAGTAGATAGTTATTGTAGTGAATTGGATTTTAGAATGAATGCTATGAATTCAGCAAATCAAAATGCTGATAAGATTCTAGCTGATTTATCTTTAGAATATAATAGAGTAAGACAAGCATCCATCACACAAGAAATAACAGAGGTAAGTGCTGGTGCGAAAGTAATGAAACAAAATAGAAGAAAGGCAAAGAAAGTATGAAAGAACAAGGAAAAATAATTGCAATTTCAGGACCGGTAGTTGACGTTGAGTTTGAAAAAAGTGCGAATTTGCCAAGAATTAAAGAAGCCTTATCTACAAAAGTTGGGAATGAATTAAAAGTTATGGAAGTAGCTCAACATATCGGAAGTAGTATTGTTAGATGCATTATGCTATCAGGTAGTGAAGGGCTAAATAGGGATATGATAGTTGAAAGGGATGGATTTGGTATAAGAGTACCTGTAGGAGATGTTACATTAGGAAGAATGTTTAATGTTTTAGGTATTCCGATAGATAAAGGTTCTGAATTAGATCCAAATGTAAAAAAATGGTTGATTCATAGAGATGCACCTAAATTTGAAGACCAAAGCCCTGCTGTGGAGATTCTTGAAACAGGTATTAAAGTTATCGACTTACTAGAGCCTTACCCAAAAGGTGGTAAAATTGGGTTATTTGGTGGTGCCGGAGTTGGCAAAACAGTTTTAATACAAGAGTTAATCAATAATGTGGCACAAGAACACGGAGGATATTCAATATTTACCGGTGTTGGTGAAAGATCAAGAGAAGGTAACGACTTATGGTTAGAAATGAACGAATCAGGAGTTATTGATAAAACAGCACTGGTATTCGGGCAAATGAATGAATCACCAGGTGTTAGAATGAGAGTTGCTCTCACAGGTTTAACAATGGCTGAATATTTTAGAGATGAAGAAGGAAAAGACGTTCTTTTATTTATTGATAATATTTTTAGATTTGTTCAAGCAGGTTCAGAAGTTTCTACATTACTTGGACGTATGCCATCAGCTGTAGGGTATCAACCAACATTAGCAGAAGAAATGGGACAATTACAGGAAAGAATTACATCAACAAAGAAAGGTTCTGTTACATCTGTTCAAGCTGTTTATGTTCCTGCTGATGATTTGACAGATCCTGCCCCTGCGACAACATTTTCTCATTTGGATGCAACAACGGTTTTGTCTAGAAAAGTTGCTGAACAAGGTTTATATCCTGCTGTTGATCCATTAAATTCAACATCAAGAATTTTGGAACCGGAAATTGTAGGGGAAGAACATTATCAAACTGCTAGAAGAGTTCAAGAAGCACTACAAAAATATAATGAATTACAGGATATTATTGCAATTTTAGGTATGGACGAACTTAGTGAAGAAGATAGAGCTATTGTTTATAGAGCTAGAAGAATTCAAAGATTCTTATCACAACCTACACATGTTGCTAAGAAGTTTACAGGATTAGATGGCAAATATGTAAAATTAGAAGATACCATAAAAGGATTTAAGGCTATATTAGATGGTGAAATGGATCAATATCCAGAAGCAGCATTTTTCAATGTTGGCACAATTGAAGAAGTAATTGAAAAAGCTGAAAAGATTAAAGGTGAAAATTAATGAATACATTTAATTTGAAAATATATGCCTCTGATCATATTTATTTTGATGGTGAATGTGAACATGTAATGATTCCAATTGAAAATGGACAATATGGTATTTTGGCAAATCATAGAAATACTATATCAGAAGTTGAACCTGGTATTATGACATTTAGACCGGCTGGTGGAAAAGACATAAAAGCAGCAGTTACAAGAGGATTAATTAAAATTGAAGAAGGAAATGTATTAGTCTTAGTTCACAGATGTGAAGATCCTGATAAAATAGATATAAATGCAATAAAGAGAGCTGAAGCAGAAGCTTTACGTAAAATTAGAGAAAAAAATAGTAGTAAAGAATTTCATATGGCGGAAGCAAATCTATCAAGAGCGTTTAATAAACTTAAATCAACAACTAAAAAGAATAAAATATAAAAAAAGTTCTGATAATGTACATACATTATCAGAACTTTTTTATTTGATTTGTTCAATTATAATAACTTTATTTATATTATCTTTTTCATATTGGAATTTAATCGTTTTGCCTTCTTTTAGGAAAGGTAATTTTTCAGATAAAGCTATATTACTTACATATATCTCATTTTTACCTTCTAATGTAAAGTAATAATGAGTATTTCCTTTTATAACAACTTGTTTAATATCTGTAATTTTGCCTTCTAAATTAAGAACTTCTTTCTTTTTATCATCTTTTTTATCATTATTTTGAGCGGTATTTATATTTCCTAAATGATTAGATAATGCTTGTGCAACTGTGTTTCCAACAGAAACTTTTTGATAATCTTGTGCATCTATGAATGCATAAAGTTTAATTAACCCTGCATTATCTTTTAATGATAAGAAATAAGTAGGCTTATTTTTTATATTAAGTAATAATGGGAATGTTGATTTATATTTCTTCTCTTGTACAGCACCTTCAGCTGATTCCATTGCTGATTGTTCTTTAGCGGATGAAACTGGATAGAACTTAGTTTCTTTAGTTCTCATATTTGATAATATAAAACCGACATTTGATTCATCTCCTGCAACTGAAGTATATCCGGTATAAAGATATACATCATCATTTAGAGCTAAATAGTTATAACCTTCAGTCGTTTTTAACACATTTTTTTGAGCAAATAGTGAATTAATATATCCACCTTGATATAATCCGTTCCAATTAAGTTGTTCTATTATATTATCTGCTTCATAAATTCTGTCTAACCATTTAGGTATATGATTTAAGTCATATTTTTTATGTTCGCCGGTTGATGCATTTATTAATATTGCACCGTTTACATCCAGTCCATCAAACATAAATATTTTAGGTTCATAAGTTGGTATTACCCAATAAGGAATACCATTTTCATCTATTTCAAAGCTTATATTATCAAAAATCTCTGAAGGATATCTTAATCTAGCATATCTCCAAACATTTCTGAAGAAATAATCTTCTTTTGAAATTTTAATTTTTTTGTCAAGCTTTGTAAGTTCAGTATTTCCGTTAACTATATCAACTTTTAGATATCCTGGTAAACCTTGACTCATATTGAAGATATATTTTATGAACCCATTATATTTTAATGGTGTAACTCTTATAGGTTGATCTTTATAGTTGATTTGAGTATAGGTAGTATTATCAATATCAAATTGAGAAACCAAGTCTAAAAGTTCTCCCATTTTTCTTGAACCTAATTTAATAGAAGAATCTCTATCAATTGTTGGTATTTTATTTATTGGTAATTGAGTAATATCTTTTTCAAATGTTGAATTTTCAATTTTTATAATGTTTGCATATAACTTAGAACTAAATATTTTTAATCCAGGGATTTTTAAAAGTAACATTAATAATATTACACCGACTAAAATACGTCTAAGCAATTTATAATATTTAAATGATTTTCCTCCTATTGCAACAAATATAGTAAATGTTAAAATAAGAAAAATCCACGTTTCAATAGATCTTATATTTATTGGTGGTAAAAATATATAAAAATAGATTAAGGCAAAAACTAAGGAAATAATTATTGCGGATATTTTTTGCCCCTTTCTAAATTTATTTTTCATTTTTAAATCTATATTATTGAAAATATTTCCAAAATTTTCTTGATTATTCTTTTCGAATTCTTTTTTGAAAGCATTCTTAAAATTTTCCATAATACCTCCTAATATGTATTAATTGTATGATATACTATGAGTTAAATTAAATCAATAAAATTTTTATATTTAAGGTAAATAATGTATTATATTATTATAAAATTAAAGGAGGAAATTATGGAAATTTCAGTTGCTATAATAGGTATTATAGTATTATTTTTAATATTAAAGCTATTTAAGGCATCGTTTAAGTTAATACTAAAATTTATAGTTAATAGTGTTATCGGAGTTGTTATATTGACGATAGCAAATGCTCTTGGAGCAAATATTGAAATTACAACATTAAATGCATTTATTGTTGGAGTATTGGGTATTCCGGGGGTTATTTTATTACTATTAATTAAATAAATATTAAATATTTTTAAAAATTAGATAATTTAATTATAATATTGTAAACCTTTTCAAAAAAAGTGTAGCTTTTTATATTTGTTTATGGTATAATATCTACTAGTTAGAATGTGAAGTTAGGAGGCATAAATATGTATGAGTCAGCTGTGAAAATTAAAAATGAAATAGGTTTACATGCAAGACCAGCATCTTTATTTATCCAAGAAGCTATTAAATTTTCATCAAATATTGATGTCATAAAAAATGAAAAAGTTTATAATGGAAAGTCAATTATGAGTGTATTAAGTATGAGCGCTGGTAAAGGAGAAGAAATTATAATTAGAGCAAATGGAGAAGATGAAGAAAAAGCTGTAAAATCATTGGTTAATTTAATTGAAAATAAATTATAATAAAAAGGGCCGTTGCAAAATAATGTTTTTAGTTATTTTACAACAGCTCTTTATTTTTTGTTTAGTATGTTTTATTTGTATACTAGTTAAATGAATTTGGATCTAAATCGGATGGTATCATAAATCCATTTTTTGGATTTAAGGAATAATCAAGTATTTGTGGACCGTCAACCGCAATGTTTTTCTTAAATTGTTGAGTTATAAATCTCCATTTAAATTTTTTAAACCATTTTTCAATAGTAATTTCTGAATAAATATCTGAAAATGCGTTTTTTGCCATAAATAAAATATCATCAAATTTAGATTTATTTCTTACTAGGTGATATACAAAAAAGTCATGGAGTTCATATGGTCCGATATTATCCTCTGTTTTTTGAGATATTGTTCCTTCTTCACTTGTAGGTAAAAGTTCCGGAGATATAGGAGTTTTGATTATATCTAATAATGTATTTTTAAGTAATGTATTTTCAGTGCTATTTGCTACATATTTAACTACTTGTTTTAACAATGTTTTTGGTAAACCACTATTAACATTGTACATAGACATATGATCTCCGTTAAATGTTGCCCAGCCTAATGCAATTTCTGACATATTACCTGTACCTAATACTATACCACCATGCTTATTTGCCAAATCCATCAAAACTTGAGTTCTTTCACGTGCTTGAGCATTTTCATATGCTATAGATGTATCATTTTCATCGTGCTCGATATCCTTAAAATGTTGCTTAACAGAATCTACTATGCTTATTTCTTTAAATGTAGTTGCATAAGCTTTAGATAAATTAATTGCATTATTTTTTGTCCTATCTGAAGTTCCAAGTCCTGGTAATGTTATAGTGTGAATATCTTTGCTATTCAGTTTTAATTTGTAATAGGCAAGAGAAGATACTATAAGTGCTAATGTCGAATCAAGACCACCTGAAATACCTAAAAATATTTTTTTTTCAGGTATTTGTCTTAATCTTCTAGCTAATGCTTCTGATTGTATTTCCAATATGTTTCTCATAGATTTTTCAAAGTTCTCATTACCCGGGAAATATGGATATTTATCTAGTTTTCTAGTTAGATTAAATGTCTTATTTGACAATTTATATTCATATGGAGAATAATTTTCTTCGATGTGTAGTTCAATATTTCTATTTTTACATTCATAAGTATTAACTTCTGAAATAATTAAACCATTTGTAAATAATTTACCTTTCGAAATAGTTTTCCCATTTTCAAGTATGAATTTTTGTGAAGCATATACTCCATCACCAGAAGATTCATAATTTGAAGCACCTGCATAAACTAAACCCACTTTATTTGATTTGGTTACAAATTTTAATATATCTTTAATATTATTTATTTGATTTACAGTTGATTTAATACTTCCGGGAACGAGTAATAAATTAGTATTTTCTGAAACTGTATAATTATTATTAATCAATTCATTTTCAAAAATCAATTGTAAATTAAAATTTATATTTCCTTCGTAAGAATTTATTTTATCAGTATTAAACATTCTTAAGTAAAAAGAATCATTACCATAATTAACAGCAAAAAATAAATTATCTCTAACAACATTAAAATATTTTTTTTCTTCGTAAGATAGATTTTTTTTGCTTGTTATATTTATAATTTCACCATTTTGTACAAAAAACATTGCATTATAAAATTTATTATTAACTTTTACAGGCATACCAAATATTATAAGTATCTCAGAATCTTTTGAATTATCAATAATTTCATATAAAGCCTTTTTACATCTGTCTGTAATTTCATTTGTTGCAATTAATTCTCCAGCACTTACGCCTGTCAGAGTCAATTCTGGAAATAATAAAATTTCTACATTATTATTTGAGGCGTAATCCATATATTTTAATATACTTTCTTTATTTTCTTCTACATTTAGCAATTTTGTGCTTATATTAGCACTTGCTACTTTAATAAAATTTTTATACATAATCCCTCCAATTCATTTCATTATAAATTATACATTAAAAATATGTTGATATAAAATATAAATTAATTTATAAAATATTTTATTATAGAAAAATTTGAAGTTTTGTCATGTATGATTTTAATGAAATAATTTTAAGAGAAAATGACTTTTTGCAACAGTACCTTTTTTATTTAATTATTGAATAATTCATTTTAATTGGATATAATATATACGGGTAGGGGGTATTAAAAAGATGAAAAGAAAATTTGATATTGAAGGTATGACATGTGCTTCATGCCAACTAACAGTTGAAAAAGCTGTTAAAAAATTAGGAATTGAAGATGCTAATGTAAGTTTATTAACTAATACACTAGAAATTTCTAATACTGATATATCTGATAAAAAAATTATAGAATCAATTGAAAATGCTGGATATAAAGCATATTCAAGAAATGATTTTAACAAAAAAGAAAATAGTGTAAACCCTAAAGATAAATTTGATAAGGAAATAAATTTAATCAAAAATAGACTTATTATTTCAATTCCCTTAATGTTGATTTTAATGTATATTGCAATGGGAGAAATGTTATTATTACCATATCCAAATTTTTTAAAAGGATATGAAGGTGCGGGTTTATTTGCGTTTTTGCAATTGATAATTGCTTTACCAATTATTTATGTAAATAGGATATATTTTGAAAATGGTTTTAAGTCTTTAATCAAGTTACATCCAAATATGGATTCGTTAGTTTCGATTGGCTCATTTTCAGCTGTAATATATGGAATATTTGCATCATTTATGATTTTTTATGGATTAGGTCAAAAAAATGAAAATTTAGTTATGTTATATCATCATGATTTGTACTATGAAGCTGCAACTATGATATTAACGTTGATAACTTTTGGAAAGTTTTTAGAGGTAAGATCAAAGGCTAAAACTACAGATGCTATTAATAAACTGATTGAGTTACAACCTGATACAGTAAATGTGATTAAAAATGATAAAATAGTTGAAACTCTTTTGGATGATGTTAAAGTAGGAGATTTAATTAAAATTTTTCCGGGTGAGAGAATTGCTATAGATGGGATTATAACAGATGGGATATCAAGTGTTGATAAATCAGCTATTACAGGTGAATCTATTCCCGTTCAAGCATCGGTAGGATTAGAAGTAATTTCCGGATCTGTAAATTTAACAGGTACATTTATAATGAGAGCTAAAAATGTAGGAGAGCAAACAACAATTTCTAAAATAATTAATCTGATGGAAGAGGCTTCAGCTACAAAAGCACCTATATCAAAATTAGCAGATAAAATTTCAGGTATATTTGTACCTATAGTTATAATAATTTCATTTTTATCTTTTGTAACATGGTTGATTTTAGGATATAGTTTTACTTTTGCATTATCAATTGCCATAGGAGTTTTGGTTATTTCATGTCCATGTGCTTTAGGATTGGCAACTCCAGTTGCAATGATGGTTGCAAATGGTAAAGCAGCAGAAAATGGCATACTTGTAAAAAATTCTGAAGCTTTGGAAAATTTAAGTAAGGCTAAAACTATAATTTTTGATAAAACAGGTACGATTACACAAGGAAATCCACAAATTACAGATATTTATATATCTGAAGGATATCAAAGAGAAGAAGTTTTGAATATAGCTTATTCTTTAGAATATAATTCAGAACATCCTCTTTCAAAATCATTTAGAAATTTAAATGCTGACAGATTTGACGTCTTAAATTTTTCTTCGATTATTGGTAATGGTATAA